>JAFAHI010000184.1 GCA_019237325.1 Verrucomicrobiota bacterium
TTGCCGATACCCAGGCCGCGCGCAGATGGTTCGACCAGCAAAAGTCGCAATTTGGCGATTTGTTTCGAACGCTTCACCAGTAGGACACAGCCCAGGATTTCGCCGGATCTTTCAGCTACCCAGCAGCGCTCAGCTTCGGGATCGTAATGCTTAAGAAAGTGAGCCGTGATCTCCAGCACTAAGGCTTCAAAGACTTGATTCCAGCCATATTCTTGCTGGTAGAGGACCGCGTGTCGGTAAGCGATCCAGCTAAGGTCCCCTGTGCGATGTGTCCGAATGATGTAGGGTTCATTGGCAGCCTGGGAGTTTCCCAGGGCGACTTGGATCTGCGACATCGCTTGCAGCACACTTGCTTGTTGTGGATCGGTTAATTCGGCTAACAGCGATCCGGCTTGCTCTTGAGAGCGCGAGTCGAGTGTGCTTACCGCCTTCTTTCCTTTGGACGTAACCTGGATGATTCGTTGCCGCGCGTCCTGTTCGGCTGGCGCTCTGCGGATTACTTGTTGCTCCTCCAGTTTAGCTAAAATCCGGCTGAGATAACCCATATCCAGCCCAAGATTGGCGCTGATCTCGCTGGCGGTGGTCTGTTCGCTGTGAGCCAACTCGTAGAGCACCCGCGCTTCACCCACGGAAAACTCGCTCTGCAGGTAGCTTCTGTCCAAAACCCCGATCTTCTGGGTGTAAAACCGATTGAACCGGCGGAACGCAGCGATGCGTGTATCCGCGCCGGATGAGGTAGGTGCGAAATCATTCATAAGAACGAATAGATAGTTGCCAGGGTCAACTAATTAGTTGACGCAGTCAAGTAAATCGCGGGCAGAGGTGGCGGTGTTGAACTAAGCGCTGGGGTCTGCAACGGATGGGACCTATGCGACTTATGGGAGGAGGAAAGGAACTAGGGAGGTGGCATACCGCGGGCGAACCCGCAGACATATAGGTCCCATGTGTCCTATAGGTCCCATCCCATTTACCACCGAAAACCGCTCTCGTACCGATTGGCTTTCTTCTCCCCGCGGCAGTTCCCCCCGCTCCTAGATTTTAGCCTCTAGCTCCTCCTCAGGAGCAGCCGCCCGTGCTGGCTCAGGCTGAAAGGTCAGGTGCGGCACCAATTTCCCCGTACGGCCTTGGAGGTAGACCAGGAAGTAAAACAGACCCATTACCAATCGTTCCTGGAGTGTCCGTGGCGGGTTACCGCCCAGAACGGAGTTAACAATTGCGACCATGTTCATCATTTCTCGCGGATGGAGAAAGATCTCGATGAACTCTTTCGTGTACCAGCCAGAAGTTAGCTTCAGGTAAGAAGCCAGCCGTTTTTGTACAGTGCGCTCGTACCGACGACAAGCGGCGCTTTTCTTTGCCGGATTCGCCAACGCTGCATTGATGGTTTCTCCCGCCTGTTCGCCCGAATAAATGGCCATGTAGATACCGCTGCTGAATACCGGGTCGATGAAACCTGCGGCATCGCCGGCCAGAACCCAACGCTCTCCGGTGAGCTGGCTCACCGCATATGAAAAATCCGCCGTCGCGAACACCGGCATATAGCGGGTGGTGTTTTCCACCCATTTCCGGACTTCAGGCTGTTCTTCGATAGTCCGATTGAACGCCTCTTCAGGAGAGAGCTTGAGCTGTTGGAATCTCTCTAAATCCATCACCACACCGACGCTGATTTTTCCATCAGCGATCGGGATCACCCAAAACCACGCGTCACTACCGCGGATCATCCGGGTGTAAGCATCCTCTGGAGCGTTCGATTTATTGTTTCGTTGATAATAGGAATAAACGGAGAATTTCTTAAGATGGGGAAAGGGCTGCTTGAGGCGAAACCGGTTGGCGAGCAAGCTGCTTCTTCCGGAGCAGTCGATGACATAGGCGGCGCGAACGGGCACCGCATTGTTTCGGCAGTGGAGCGTCACGCCATCGGTATCGAACTCCACCGAATCTACGCGGGTTTCTTCCCTAACCTCGCATCCTAAGCTCTGCGCGTGCCGTAGCAGGATATCGTCGAAAGTCATTCGATCGACCTGATAGGCGGTTTTCCAACGTGGATTGAGTGCGTTACGGAAGAAGAACTTTGCCCGGGCGCCTCCACAAGCCGAAACGATTTCACCCCCATCCTTGGTCAGAAAACCGGCTTGATCGATCTTCTCTTTAACACCGATCCTCTGCAATGTGTCTAGGCTGCCTGGAATGGTGGATTCACCAACTTGAAACCGCGGAAATTTTTCGCGCTCAAGAATGACGACGCTGCGTCCATGTTTAGCTAGTACTGATCCAGCAACGCTCCCGGCCGGACCTCCACCGATGATTGCGACATCAAATTGAGAAGACATTCTCAAGGGAGAATAGAGGAGGAGAGTAGGGTAGTCGAGGGGCTAACTGATTAGTGAGAAGTGAGAGGTGAGACGTGAGAAGTGAGAGGTAAGATTCTAGTCCCATAACCCCTGACTCGTTCGTCGTGTCTGTGAAAAGCTTATGCAAAAAAAGATAACTCCATTCTTGTGGTTCGATGGCAATGCGGAAGAAGCCGCGCATTTTTATGTCTCGATTTTTAAAAACTCTAAGGTGTTGGGCGTCAGTCACTACGGAAAGGACGCCCCAGGAGACGCCGGGACGGTAATGACAGTGAGTTTTGTGCTCGACGGCGAAGAGTTCATCGCGTTGAACGCCGGACCGACCTACAAATTTACAGAAGCGGTCTCATTCTTGGTCAGTTGTGACACTCAAGAAGAGATCGACGAGATATGGGAAAAGCTATCCGAAGGGGGGGAGCAGCGGGAGTGCGGCTGGCTAAAAGACAAATTCGGCTTGTCCTGGCAAATCTGTCCTTCGCTGGTAACAAAAATGCTGGGCGACGGTGACCAAGCCAGAGTCGACCGAGTCACGAAAGCTCTGTGGCAGATGAATAAGCTGGATCTTAAAACACTGCAGGAAGCGTATCAGGCCTCATGAGAAGCGATTGTTGATCGGTGGTTTGTGTCCCTACCTGGTAGATGCCATGGTGTTGTCAGGCTGCCGGATCTGCAGCAGCCTGACAACACCATGGCATCTACCAATGATGGGCAAGCCCTCCGGTCTCACACGAGAGTCCGTCCTGCTGCCTGCAAGAACGGTGCGAGCTCCGTGACCAGGTCACCAAAGGTGGAAAAGTCGACTTGCTGTTGACCGTCGCTCAGGGCTTCGGCGGGGTTCGGATGAACTTCAATCAGCAAGCCATCTGCGCCGACCGCGGCGGCGCCACGGCAGAGCACTTTTACTAGATCCGCCCGGCCACAGCCCTGGCTTGGGTCAACAATAACAGGGAGATGGGATTCGTTTTTGGCAATAGCGACGGCGGCAAGATCAAGCGTATTACGAGTATAGGTCTCAAATGTCCGGATACCTCGTTCGCAAAGCAGAACGCGAGAGTTGCCGTTAGCCAAGAGGTATTCAGCGGCAAGCATCCATTCTTCAATTTTCTGGTTCATGCCGCGTTTCAATAGCACCGGTTTATGCGATTTAGCGCACTCGATCAGGAGCTGGAAATTTTGAGCATTGCGCGCCCCGATTTGTAGGATATCAGCGGCTTCCGCCACGTGTTCTACATCCCGTTCGCTGAGGACTTCAGTAATGATCTTGAGTCCGGTTTCCCGGCGAGCGAGGTCCAAAATGCGGAGACCTTCTTTGCCGAGTCCCTGGAATTCGTAGGGCGATGTACGCGGTTTGTAAGCGCCGCCCCGGAGGATGCTGGCGCCCCGTTTACGCACTGCCCGCGCCGTGGCTAGCAGCTGGTCTTCCGATTCCACACTGCAAGGACCGGCCATAATCACAAAGTTTTTCCCGCCGACCTTAACCCCATCCACGTCAACTACGGTATCGCCATCGGCTGATTCTCGGCTGACGAGTTTGTATCGTTTTTGGACCCGGAGGACCCGCTCGACCTGAGGCAATGCATTCAGAGATTCGAGGGTCTGATGAACGCGCTCGTCGCCGATGGCCGCAACGACGGTTTGCAGAGCGCCTCGGATTGGATGGGGCGTGTAGCCCAGTTTTTCTACTTCCTCGATAACGTCTTGTATCTCTGGCTCGGTCGAATGCGGCTTAAGAATAACAATCATGTGCGGAACCGTGCTCTTAGCACGAGAGCGCGGTTGTGAGAAGTGAGAAGTGAGAGGTGAGACGTGAGAGGTTTGCCGAGAATCAGCTCGGCACGTGGCTTCCCTCGCGCTACTGCCACCTCACATCTCACCAATCACTTCTCACGCTTAAGCTCCCCTTGTGCTGCCACGCACCCGCCGGTATGATCCTTGCTCCCCCAATTCAAATTTTTATGAGTGATCCCATTACGGCTCCCGCCGCTGAAAAACCATCGCCCGACGTCATCCGGCATCCACGTTTCTTACCACCTATCGGTTCGCGCGGGTATCACCTATTGTTGGGGGCCGTTGCCATTCTGATTCTGGGCCCGCTGGGCGGCATCACTGCCGCTTTTATGAATTTCTCCCTCGGATTTTTTGTAGGCGGGCAGGTTTTGGCAGGGATTCTCGGCAGCGCCGTGACCTTCGGGTACGGCGCTAACGGAAGGCATGGCGCAAATTACATTCAGACCATGGCCGCTTCTGTGGCTGGTATGTGCGGGATGGCGGTATTGGCGCAGGCAATGGTCTGGTTAGGATTACCTCAACCGCCGGCCTGGGAGCTGGTGCTCTATTATCTCTGTATTGGAATGTTCGGTGTCGGGGTGGGAATGCTTTATACCCCGCTTTTGGTAGATCGAATGCAGCTTTTCTTCCCGTCGGGGTCAGCTGTCGCAAATATTCTGCGCGCGCTGTCTGACAAAGACCTGCTTAAGCGGTCGATCGCGAAGCTGGCGAGCGGAATGGCAGCTGGTTATGCCATCGGAGTATCTTCACTGAATATTCCCTGGTTCACTCAGTTCGGACTTTCCGCGTCGGGAGTAACCATACTCGAAAAGGCGGGCATTTCGGCATCGACTCTGGGTGCGGGCGCAATTGTGGGCGCTCGGATTGCTATTCCGGCCCTCGTCGTTGCGCTTATCGGTATCTGGCAAACCCCTAATCTGATCAGCATGGGATGGCTTCATCCGGGAGATCCATTTCGGAAAATAGGTTTCATCATTTCCCTGGGCACAATCCTAGGAGCGGCCATCATCGATATTATCCTGATTCTGATACAAGCCGTTCGCCGATTCATGGAAAAGAGCACTGAGGCAGTGGCTCCTCAGGAGGACTGGAAACGAGTCAACCAGGTAGGCCTCCTGGTTTGGATCTTATTCTGGGGGATCGGGATTGTGGTGGTTGGGAGCCAAGTCCTGCATCAACCTTGGCTTTTTCTAGCAATCGCAGTGCTGCTTTCTTTTCTGTTTGTTCTGGTTAACGGCATTTCGCTGGGTATTTCGGATTGGAATCCGATCTCCAGCGCGTTTGTGTTGAGTGTTTTCTTGATGGCGGCATTGGGATTACGCGACCCCGGCGTTGGTCTGTTGGCGGCTTCTATCGTCTTCATTGCTTGTAGTGAAGGCGGCGATATGCAGCAAGATCGCTCGACCGGCTGGCGATTGGGCACCAACCGCGTGATGCAGTTTCGTTACCAAGTTATCGGCATTACGATGGGGGCGATTCTGGCCGTCGTTTTTGCTAAGCTTTTCATGAGCGCGTATCCGATTCTGACCCAGGATCAATTTGCCAATCCGCATCTCCCCGGCGCCGAGAAATGGCAATCTGCAATGACTTACAAATTTGTCGGCGCGTTGAAAGGAATTACATCGGCTCAGCCGGAAGTGATGGAAGCGCTGTGGCTTGGGGTTGCTCTAGGGCTCGTGATCGAGATCCTTCGCAAGCTGATCAAGAGCCGACCCCAATACAGGCAGTTTGTAGCCGGTTCCCGGACGGGAAAGGTAACAGACTTTCTTCTGGATGCCGTTTTTCTCTCGAGTCCATATGCATCCTCTTTAGGCGGGTTCGTGGAGCTACCGACGGTGCTTTGGTGGACCGCGGGAGGCGTGATTTCTTCCCTTTATAATGGACTAACGGCGACTTTGACGGGCCGTTCTAGAGCCATGCAGAAGAATCGTTCCTTGGGTAATGAAGACGATATCTTAGGTACGCCCGCCGCGGCTGCCACAACTGCCGCCGAGGGGTTACCGTCCGATATGAGTACGACGTCACTCGTAGGAGGCGGCCTAATCGCTGGAGATTCATTAGCGGCCCTTACAGTTGGAATCTGGGCGCTACTGCACACCGTTTTGTAGCCGGCTCGCCTGAGGCTCGCCGGCGTGAGAGGTGAGACGTGAGAAGTGAGAGGTGAGACGTGATCGCCCGGCACGCTGTGTCTGACTCCGCACCAAATACCTCTCACTTCTCACCAATCATGTCTCACTTCTCACAGCGCGAGCCTAAGGCGAGCGCAGTTGCGGAGGATCAAATCTCGTTCTAGATCTGGGCGTGCAAGATTTTACGGCGGGTGGGATTCACGCGCTCCATGCAGCGTTTGCGTCGTCCGGGGATGAAGAGTTTGATCGGCGGATCCGGGAGTTGTTAGCCGACTGGGGAGTCACGGAATCGCCAGAATTGATCGCAGAAATGATTGTAACGGCATTGCGCATGGGCCGTGACGCGGTGCCGGTCGCTGACCTCAAGATGATCAATCGCTCCCTGAAAGAGCTGCGAGTAGCCTCCAAGGTTTTTGCTCCTTACCAGGGAGTCCGCAAGGTCGCAGTCTTCGGTTCTGCCCGGACCGCGCCGACTGCACCCGAATTCGTGGCGGCCGAACAGTTTGCTTTGGCGATGCGAAACGAAGGCTACATGATCGTCACGGGAGGAGGGGACGGCATTATGGGAGCAGCTCAGCGGGGTGCGGGACGCGAGCATAGTTTTGGTCTGAACATTCGTTTACCGTTCGAGCAGCGAGCAAACGAGATCATCGACGGCGATCCGAAGCTCGTGAATTTTAACTATTTCTTTACGCGGAAACTCAATTTCCTGAAAGAAAGTCACGCTTTAGCGCTATTCCCGGGCGGATTTGGGACGATGGATGAGGGGTTCGAATGTCTGACCCTGATGCAGACGGGGAAAGCACGGATCATCCCGATGGTCCTAATTGATAAGCCGGGCGGAAACTATTGGAAAACGTGGATTGATTTTCTCCATGACCATCTCCTGAAGGAGGGGCTGGTTTCAAAA
>JAFAHI010000198.1 GCA_019237325.1 Verrucomicrobiota bacterium
ACCTGATCATTGCGACCGTACACAGCATCGGACTCCACGAATTGCCACGAAGCTTGAAGCTTTTCCGGCGAACCTATCCCTCCGTCGATGTTAGTGTGGAGTATCTCCGATCCGCTCAAGTGTACCAGAGCGTAGCAGCAGGGAGCAGCGATGTGGGTCTGGTCGCCTACCCCGCGAGGCATCGCGGAGTAACTGTTGAAAGTCATTGGAAGGATAAACTGGTTCTGATTTGTCCCCCAAACCATCGCTTGGCCAAACGCAGGAGCATTGAGATAAGCGCTCTCTCCGGCGAACACTTCATTTCGTTCGCGTTCGATCAGCCGACCAGGAAAGCGATTGATCGGATTTTCCGCGCGAACAGTGTCACGATTCGGCGATCGATGGAGTTCGACAATATTGAGACGGTGAAACGAGCGGTTGAGATCGAAAATGGCATTGCCATCGTGCCTTTGGCCTCGGTCGACGAGGAAACCGAAAACGGGAGTCTTTACGCGGTTGAGATTGAATCAGTCGATATGTGGCGTCCCATCGGGCTGGTTCAACGCCGGGGCGAGCCGAGCGCGGCCATACGCGCTTTCGTCAGCCTATTGCGCAAGCGGGATGTGTTGTAGGAGGGCGAAATCGTACTCGTACTCGTCGTCGTCCTCGTCCTCGAATCCCTTCGCGCGGAGTGGCCTAGCGCTAAACCACGGCTCGGCGCGCTTTTCGTCCTAGCTCCGCCAAACCTGGCGCGAAACGAGCGGCTTCGCGATGCACGTACATTATTCGGGAGCCTCGCCCTACCATTCGAGGACGAGGACAACGACGAGTACGAGGACGATTGGGGCGTCCCCCACCCCTCAATTCTCACTCTCCAACGTCGTGAAACCCACGGCGCCGGCTACGGCTAATAAGCTGACCTCGTACGCGGTGAGGGATCCTGTCGATTCATCTAAAATGCCATCCGCTAGCTCACGCCGCGTCAGCATAATCGGAGAGAGGTGACGGCTAATCTCGGGCGCATCCGGAAGCATTGTTGGATCCAGGTATCGATCCAGATTCGGCACCAGCGCCGAACCAAACGCCAGCACTGGCCGCAGCATCGAGTAACCGCGATCAAACAGGGTTGGCGTATCCACATACAAACGGAGACCGGAGATCCCCGGTCCGGTGTCATTTGCTCCGGCGCCTTCAACATTGGGTAGAGCCACCTTTTGGTCGTTGATTGCCTTAACTGCTCCGATGAAAGCCGCCTCATTGGTGGTAGCAATCAAATCCTGCCCCACCATCCCCAAAACCAAAGCAGTACCCTCCCGGTTTCGAAAGACGTACACGGAAAGACCATTCAATGTTTGCTGCCGGTAACGTTCGGAAAACTCTGCCTCCAGAATCATTCTGAGGAATTCATTCGCACGAGCTCCATCCTTAGTTTCAACAATGAAAGCCCCGACGATCGAATCGTCCGAAGGTGCTTGATTGAGAACCAGCTCGACGCCCTTCACCAGATCGCTAAGCTCCGCAAAATCGACGCCGGTTCGATTAACCTCCTCGAAATATTGTTTGGCGGTTTGGGCGATGCCCGATTCTTTGGATAGTGCGTCTGCGAGGCCGCGAAGCCGGAGCAGGTCCAAGCTTGTCGCAACGTATAAAAGCGTTTTACCGGTGGTTAGGAATAACCCTCTGCGATCGAGGTCATCAGACGGCGGGGGATGCGAACAGTAGGCGAAGACGGTGTCATGGACGTTCGAACCATCGAGTTTAGCCGTGAACATCAACGCAGAAACATCCGCCTGCGGAAGAAATGGCCTTAGACCTCGTTCCATGAACTTCAGTCCTTCGCCGGTCGCGAACCCATAAAAGTCCGCATCTTCCGGCATTTGATTTCGGCACCTGACAAAGAGCTCCGATGTATCGAGGCCGCTGTTTACGGCGTCAGTTCGGCGAAGCGCATCCTGGAGATAGACCGGTTTCGGACTAAATAAGAGCCAGGAACCAGTTCTGATTCCGAAGAGCATGCCCTTGGCTGGTTGCGTTTGAGTCAGGTCATTTGGATTGGATTCGTAGAGTGCTCTGAACCTGGACGCAAATAATGCCGCCAGGGGGACACCGAGCTGGTTTTCCCAACTCCTCAGATCGCCCGAACAATGGACTCCGCAAATCCATTCATCTCGATTCAGGGTATAACTAGAAAAGAAGGCGGAACTCGGAGAAAGCCTTACAAGTCCTTGTGCGACCGCCTTACAAGGAGCCGGCACGTTGTTTGAAGAATAGTTGATAAACCGCCTTACCGATGGTTCATCCAGAATTCTAGCCAGGCTGGCTGCGGAGAACCGCTTTTGGGTCTCTGCAAAATCGCGGCATTCCACAAAGAAAATACTGTTGGCCGGCGCAAGCCGAGTGGCAGGTACTGCGCTGTGGTCTCTTCGCGAAAATGCAAACCAAATAACGCCCCCGACGAAAAGCACGAACACCAAGCACAAAAGGATTCGTTTCATCCAGGGCGCTAGCTTCGCATTACCGATAGCCGATAGCCAATAGCCAAACTTCGCATCAGCAACAGCCCATAATGCTGCATTATTGGCTAATTGGCTATTGGCTATGCGAAGCGAGCCTAAGGCGAGCTTTGCTAAACCGGGACCGGCGTCTCGTTGCGGTACGCACGCAATGCTTCGACCCAGACAGGATTCATTTTTTCAGCCGGAGTTTTCCAAACCAGCATGTGAAGTGTGGCCAAGGCAGGTCCGTCGCCCAGCAATGCTCGTTTTTCTTCGGCGGTCAGGGCGGCCGGCCCATCACGGAACAACTTATCCGCTAGACCTGCGGTGTGTTCACTCAACTCCGGCGTACGCGCCCGTCTCCTCTGCAGGGCGACGTGAATCGCGTTGTAGAACGGATCAAGAATCGCATGAACAAATTGGTCACCTGCTCGCAATTGCAACGGCTCCGATTTCGACAGCTCCCTCGGCGGATCAATCTCTTCCGGTGTTCGGAACAGATTTCGCAGTAAGGCGGATCGGCCGCGAAGCTGAGCGATGGGGATTGCGAGCCATAGACCTAAGAGTAGCGGGGTTATCCAAAGGAGATACAGAGGCGAAATCCACCAAGCCAGTATCCCAAAGAAAACACCGGCGACTGGTACCGGCCAGTACTCCAGCAAGGTTTGAACCCATCCCGGGCCAGCTCCGGCTCCACGCGTCTGCGTATTCCAAACCACCTTTTGACCCGCGATATTCTTTAGGACGAATCGCGTATGGAACCAGACCAGTAGCGGCGCGGTCAGGATTGAGAATAGAGTTTCCATGACCACTCCGGCCAACGCTCGCTTGGCTCCACCGAAACGCCGGAGTAAATCTGGTTGAGAAAACAAATGGAGCAGGCTCAGCCCCTTCGGACCGAACAACAGAAGCAAGGTCAATAGCGCCAGCACAATGGCTGAAGCGAGAGGAATCGAAGAGACATGTCCTCGGAAGTGGTCAATCGCTGCCTGGATGCCTCCTAAGAAGATAAAAAGAACCAATATCGGTGCTGACGAGTAGGCCAGGATGCCCTGAATCAAGTGCAATCGGCTAATGGGTTGCACTCGATCCGCCAACAGGAACCAGACATGCTGCAAGTTGCCCTGGGCCCATCGGCGGTCCCGTTTGATATACTCGGTGAGATTTGGCGGTAGCCCTTCGTAACTGCCTTCCAGGTCATAGGCGAACCACACCTCCCACCCCGCATCTCTCATCAAAGCGGCTTCCACAAAATCGTGGCTTAAGATTCTACCACCCAACGGCTCACGCCCTGGAAGGACCGGCAAGCTACAGCTAGCCAGAAACGGCGACATCCGGATGATCGCGTTGTGCCCCCAATAATTGCCAGCGCCTTGTTGCCAGTAATTTAAACCTGCGGCAAAAAGCGGGCTATACAGCCGAGAAGCAAATTGTTGAATCCGGCCAAACAGGGTTTCCGATCCGACCAGCTTCGGCATCGTCTGGATAATCCCCGCGCGCGGATTGACCTCCATGAGCCGCACTAAAGAGGTGATGGCCTCGCCACTCATGACGCTGTCGGCATCGAAGACAACCATGTAGCGGTGCCGATGTCCCCAGCGCCGGCAAAAATCAGCAATATTGCCGCTTTTGCGGTTCACCGGAACTTTCCGGCGGCGATAGTGAATCCGGCCGAATCCGTTTGTTTGGCGGCACAAATCAGCCCAAGCGACTTCTTCCTCAACCAGCCTTTCCGGCAGGGTAGAGTCACTCAGGATATAAAATTCGAACATCTCCAGCTCACCCCGGTTTTGGAGCGAGCGATAAAGGGTCCGAATATTTCCAAAAACCGTGCCGACGTCCTCATTAAAAACCGGCATCACCACCGCGGTCGAAGCCAACGGGGTTTTCTCGTCCAGAGTATTGGTTATTTTAAGTGGCTCATGCCCTTCGGCCAGAACCAGAAAGCCCACGAAAGCTTGAGTAAACCCAAAGGAGAGGGTTGTGAAAAGCACGCTGAAAACAGCAAGCTCCAGGACTTTGATTGGGCTCCAGCCGGTGCTGCCAAGAATATCGGAAAAAAGCCAAAAGCCGATCGCAGCGACTCCGAGGGTCACTAGAGTAACTCCCCAACGTCGCTGGCGCACTTTTCGCCTAAAGACTTCGTCTAGCCGAGTTGATCCGACGAGCTCGACGAGCCTAGCAGATCGACCTGGACCGCTCATATCCTTACACCGCTCACAGTTTTGAGACCCCCCAAAGTTTGTTCCTAATCCCCTCTTCTTGTTTCGGTTCTACAGACTCATGTAGATTAGAAGACCAACCAAGCAGAGTCCCAGGAACCACGCAAGGATTCGATTAGAACCCAGGAAGGAAAATTTGCCTGCTAGGGCGGCCAACCTTTCACCCGCCGTATTCAAAGCGAACGGTCGCGGAGCAATCACTGCCTGTTGAAGCCGGGGTACGGCTTCAAGCCGCACCTCTCGTAGTGCCTCTAAAACGTCATCAGAAAGCCGGTTGCGAGGGGAAAGCCCGCTATTCTGAGTCGGCTGGATCAAGTACAAACGCACCCGCTCCTCAACGGACCTGCGGTCAAGGGGCACCTTTGCAGGAATAAGGTCGCCCAGCGTCGCATCCAGAGCTTTTTGGGCCTCACCGAAGGCTAACTCGGTGGCAGATGTCGAAGGTTCCTTGCGTTTCCGAGCGATCGCCCGCTCGAAACTAGTCAAAAGCATTAACTCCCGCTCCAGGTCGGCCGGAATCCGGAGCGCATCCAGATAGTCATTGGTCCGCTCCCAAGCTTCTTTCCACTCGGGTGAAGAGTTGATGCTTGACCGCAAAAGGCCTAGGTATTCAGGAGATATTGCCATTTCTCAGAGGTGAAGTTATCGCGCCGCAAAATTACGCAACTAATATCCATCGACGTAGGCCCCGGATTCGGGTTGAAGATGGTGAAACTGACCAACCAGCCACGGTCCGTTGGCGTAAATTGAACATCCCTTACCTGACCGTTCTGATTCACCACGACGTGAGGCCGTAGCTCAGCAACGGGGATCGTTTCCTGTTTTTCTGGTTTGCCGAATTCGATAGTAAACCTGGTCTCATTGGATTGCGGACTCGGGCGAACCGTGGTCGACAAAACGCGAAACTGGTCGAGGTCGGGTTCAAGGGTGCTCCAGACAAGGCGGTAAGCAAATTCGAGCCGGCCGCCGGCGTCGGGCAAGTTCGGCACTTCCCAGGCCGCCACCATGTTGTCCGTATATTCGTCCTTGGCCGGTATCTGCAGCAGCCTCACGTAACCGTTTTCGAAGCCACTTTGCGGGATTACTTGAAGATTTGGCCTCCGCTCATATTCGGCCTCCCGGTCCAGATAGTGGCTAGCGTCCCGGTCACGTTGCAAAAACGAGTAGGAAGTGACATCCGAGAACCTGCGGAGTTCGACCGATTTCGGGTTATCTAATGGCGCCCAAAGTTTTTCCCCGGAAGTAGTGGTCATGAGGAGGCCATCAGAATCATGTACTTGCGGTCGAGATTCCCGACGCAAGAACTCAGTGCTGTTCATCGAAAGCTCGGTTCTACTTTTCCCCTGATAGTCGGGCCTTAGGGTCGGTTTATTCACCGTATTTTCCCCAAAGTAGAACATACTAATGATCGGGGCGAGAGTAAGCACTTCCGGTTTCTTTCGTACGAAGAGAGTCGCCCGGATGTCCATTGTCGTCACATCTCCGTAACGTACGGTGAATTCGTACCCTCCGGTCAGGCTCGGGCCATCCAACAGCGCGTAGAATTGCAGGCTGGTATCGTTCGGGAGCGGTTGGCGTACCCAAAACTCGCGAAAGTCAGGAAACTCTTCCGGCGTGGAAACCCCGGTATTCACCGCGATGCCGCGAGCGGACAAGCCCCAGTGCATGCCGCGACCGATTGCTCGGAAATAGCTGGTGCCTAAAAACGAGAGGAATTCATCCTGAATGCCTGTTCTGCCCGATGGCGCGAAGACCTTGAACCCGGCGAAGTCTTCATGGCCACTGAAGACCAAGGGTCTATCATAGTGGAAATAAGCCGGAGAAAACGGGATGTCCCGAAGCCTGCCCGGCTCGATTGCGTGCATTACGACGCGCCGTTTCAAATAGGAGCCGGGATGAAAAAAACCGAGGCGATACGGCAACCCTGGCCAAACCGCGTGTTCGGTCAGAAACCGGATACGAAAAAACAGATCGTAATCCAGCTTCTGCAAGTCTTCGGATAGTTCCTGCACCTGAGGCGTAAACGGTTGTTTCGAGAGGTCCTCGGCCCGGTTGACGACGTCTTGGTAGTTGAAGACCGGCGATTCATCAGCGAAGCCGGGCCCGACTAGGGCAAGGGAAAGGCTCAAGATCGTCCAAATCTTCATGACGCCTGGACGATGGCAGCGGTTGTCTCGGGTCGTCAAATCGAAGTAAGCAGTAATCAGTGAACAGTAAGCAGTATTACTTGAGGCCGCTAGGCTTTGCACAGCCGGCGGACCGACTGCTTACTGCTTATTGCCGCGGAAATCGAGAACGAAGCCGCCAACCCTTCCCTAGCCCCAGCGTCGGACTAGACCTACCATGACTCCTTGAATGACCAATTCCTGGGCGGGGATTAAGTCTGGGTAAAGTGGGTTCTCGGCCTTTAGGTAAGGGCGACCCTTTCTTACGGTATAGCGTTTTAGAGAAACCTCGCCATCGATCAATGCCGCTACGATATCCTGATCTCGAGCCGATCTTTTTACTAGGATGACAGTATCGCCGTCAGCAATTTGTGCTCCGACCATGGAATCTCCAGTTACCCGCAAGGCGAAGACGTCTGACGATCCGTCGATGCCAAAGAACCGGGAATCGACCCCCAGATCGTTGCCAGTTTGTTGTTCTCCCTCAATTGGCATACCAGCCGGAATAGTCCCGAGGAGAGGAACCGACCTGAAATCCGCTCCCAGCTTGGCGGCGGGATCGGTCAATGCTCTAGCTTTCCCAGGGGTTCGCTGGATTGCACCCTTTCGTTCCAATGCCCGCAAATGGTTCATGGCCGCCGTCTGGCTGCGAAAGCCGAATTGGGTTTGTATCTCACGGCTTGTGGGCGGGAACCCGGTTTTGCGTTGATGTTTGCGGATAAAATCGAGGACCTTCTGCTGACGGCCGGTCAAGGGTTCCATACTGTTCAAGGGAACACTCTAACCGTTATAGGTTCAAAGTTCAATGTTCGAAGTTCGAGGTTTAACGCGGAATCTTGCCGAGACCCCAACCCCGGAATTTAAAGCCTAAAACTTGGAACCTGGAACGCTCTGTGGTAATGACCTTGCCTGATTTCAGGGTGTCCTGAGTGACGTTGAAATAATTTATGCGGCGGCCCTTATCGTTGGTTATGGCTTGCGTGATCGCAGCCGGAGTATTGTTTTTCTGGGACCGGCTTCAAGCTCAAGGGTTTGGGGGATTTCGGAATGACCCGAACGAAGTAATCCTCCAGATGATCCAGACGATGCCGCAAGGAGGAGGATACTCCGCCTCGAACGAGGCGACTGCGCGATTGGCCGAGGCTGCTCGGAACGTAAGAGGCACGCTGACGCTCGATCCGGCTATCGCGAAGCCGAATTATTGTTCAGGCGCGACCTATTTAGTCTTTCTGAAGACATTAGAAACCCTGAACCATCATTCACCTATTACCGGTCCACTGGCAGACAAGCTGGCAATTGGCGGACAACCGGATGGAGTCGGTATCTGGGGACGATGGAACGCCAACGGTCCCGGCACCGCTGTTCTCTTCCGCGAGCTGCAGCTCGGAGAGAATTTCACAGATTGGAATTCTGCTCGCCCAGGAGATTTTATGAAAATCTTCTGGAATTCAAATGTCGGACGGCGTGAACACGGTCACTCAGCGATCTATCTAGGTACGATTGACGAGAACCGGATACAATACGTCAGGTTCTGGTCGAGCAACCAGCCTAACGGTTTTGGGCAAAAGCAGGTGCCGAAAACAAAAATGGCTTACGTTATATTTTCTCGTTTGCTGCACCCGGAAATGCTCCAACAAAACTACGCGACTCTGCCGAGAAAGAACTCTTATCTGGCTGGGCTCACCAGCAAGGAATCCTCTCTGGTCGAAGCCAAGGCTAATTCAGGGGTTGAGTAAGGGAACAGTTCACGGTTCGCAGTTCACCGTTCACGGTTCGCAGGTCCCGGTTGTCGGTGTCGGCATGCTGTGCCATAAGCCTGTAACTCCCAGGCGTTGTTGTTTTTGCCAGCCAACCGTGAACGGTGAACAGTGAACGGCGAACCGTGAACAGATTTCCGTTTGCATCGATGCAGGTTCTCCCCGACTCTTGACCGCGGTAAAAGGAACTAAAACTGCTAGCCTAATTAAATTAATGAGTCAGGAGCCCAACAAGCCAAACCCGACGTTTCAAAACGCTTCCGTCGAAGGTGCCGCCCGTTCTAACCAGAGGCAGGCTGACTTCAAACCGGAGCCGGAACAGCTGGGCGAATTGCCTTCCGGTTATGGAGACATGTTCGTGGTCGCACGTGATCCCCATTGGCTCTTCACCTACTGGGACTTCGACTACTCAAAGCTCCCCGATCAACGTCAGCTTGGTTTGCACGTATTCCGGGATGGGGCGCTGGAAACGACCATCGATATCAATGAGATCGCCCGGAATTGGTATATCCCGGTTCAAGCCGCGAACGCGAGTTACCGAGTCGTGTTCGGGTACAAGGATAGCCAGGGCACGTGGCATTATGTAGGCGAGGCCGGGCCGACACATACTCCTCCGGAAGCGGTCAGTACGGAATGGGATACGCTCTTTGCTACCGTCCCGATTCATTTGACCTTTAATTTGCTGGTTGACGTCGTGGACGCGGCGAAGAGCCGAGGGGAACCGCTCGCTGAAGCGTTGGCGCGGCTGCAGCAGGCGGCGCTCAATGGAGGCAGCCGTTCTCCCAACTGGGGTCTGGCTCAGCTGCAAATGCTGGAAACATTGTTCGGAAAAGGCCTACTGGCCCGGTTGTCCTCGATGGACTCGTCCGAACTCTCGACGTTTCTTCGAGCCGATCTTTCCAGCCCGACAAGTTCAGAGTCGGCAAGCGAACTGGTCGCTAAGAGCCGGCTCGCCCAACTTTTAGCCCCGGCGGAATCAAGTTTGTTCAGCGGCGGTATACTCGGAGCTGCTTTGTCCAGCGAACTGTTTCAAAGCGGCGGAGCACTAAGTTCAGCGGCTCTGAGTTCTTTTGGGCTAAGCTCAGGAGAACTCGTGACGCGTCTCAGCAGCATGGGGTTAAGCTCGGCCGAAATTACAACTTTATTGAGCAGTGAATTACTGAGCAGTGAAACACTCAGCAGCGCTGGGCTTAGCAGTGCGGAGCTCAGTTCGGGGTTGTTATCTAAACTACAAATCAATCTGGCGGAATTGAGTTCACTCGGTTTGAGTTCACTCGGTTTGAGTTCGCTCGGCTTGAGTTCATTCGCTCAATTAAAAATCAATCTCGCCGAATTAAGTTCGCTCAACTTGAGCTCATTCGAGCTCAGCTCGGCCGCGCTAAGTTCGGAACGATTCAGTGCCTTACAACTGGCTGCAGTGGAAATGGGAGCGTTAAGCTCCGAACAACTTAGCTCAGCTTGGTCAAGCAGCTGGAGCGGGCTGGAGTTCGGGCTCTCCAGTTGGGGCGAATTAATCTCCGAAAGCAGCTTGTTTAGCGCGGTGGGCGCAAGTTGGGGCGGTGAATCGTTCGGGTTGACCCAGCGTGAGTTCTTCATGCACGTCAACGCCGAAGTGATTTTCTACGGTGGAACTCATCCGGACGCAAAAGTGACGGTCGCAGGTCAGCCGATCCAACTTCAGCCGGATGGAACTTTTCGTTACCATTTCATTTTCCCGGATCGCGATTTCGAAATCCCGATCGTGGCGGTGTCTCCCGACGGAAAAGAGACGCGCTCGGCCGTGTTATTCTTCCGAAGAGAAACGACTCGGCAAGGCGATGTCGGCCACACGGCTCA
>JAFAHI010000272.1 GCA_019237325.1 Verrucomicrobiota bacterium
GTTAAAAGGACGGCCAACCTTTAAAGCTATCGACCAAGCAATTGCCGAAGAAGGCTGGAAAATTGTGTTTCTTCTTCGGTTATGCCCGATCCCGTTTGGCTTGGCGAATTATCTTTATGGCCTCACGGCTATCCCGTTCCTTCCCTACCTCCTTACTAGTTTCCTGGGTGCGATTCCGGGAATGATCTTATTCTGTCAGCTTGGTTCAGCCGGGAAGGCCGGCATTCAAGAATTGGCCTCAGGACACCTCCATAAGGGTGGCGGTGAGATCGCCTTACTAGTGCTGAGTTTAGCGGCCAGTGTCGTCCTGGTCGTACTCTTGCCTCGATTAGCTCGCCGCGCGCTCGAGAAGCGCACGAAGACAACGATAGCGCCGGAAGCCCGGTAAGAGGCGACGGCGAATGGGCGACGCGGCGAATGCGCCCGGTAGGGCGAAAATCTCGGCGCGCCCTGGATGAGCCATCTAGAAAACCCAGCTCCGCGCCGAGTTTTTCGCCCTACCAATCGCCCATTCGCCGTGTCGCCCATTCGCCGTTCCGCCCAGATCCCTCAAAGCTCATACTCCCTGTCCGGCTCGGGAATAATTACTTGGCACGCCGGCAGGGCGGTTGCGATCGCGTCTTTGAACCAATCTAACGACGGAGGATCACCGTGAATCAAAACGACCGTCTTCGGCGTTGTCTTAACGATGTAATCCAGCAGAAGTTCGCGAGGGGCATGTCCACTGAAGTCGAACTCTTCTCGCGTGCAGAGCACGGGCAACCGGGAACCACCCTGCTCCATCTGGAGCACGGCGCCGTCCTCCGCAGCTTCTAGCCTCCCCGCCGGTGAATCAGGATCGGCATACCCAACGAAGAAAATTGATTGTTCGGGCCGGTCGACAAAACGACCCGCCATTTGATTGGACAAGGTATGTTCCGTCATCATGCCGCTGGAAAGCACATACAGGCGGTTACGCTGGACCTGAGTGGTTGCTACGTCGCGTCCGTTCAGAACAAACGGAGATAGTGTTCCCAATAGTTGGAGACCTTCCAGGGAAAGTTGTGAATTAGAAGCCAGCTGATCATAAACGATCGTAATTTTTGTGCTGAGACCACCGATATAAATCGGCGTTGCTTCCAACGCACCACTGGATCGGAATCGATGCAACAAGGCCAGGATCTCTTGAGTTTTACCCAGGGCAAACACAGGGATCAGGACCGAGCCGCCCCGATCAAATGCGTCGAGAATGCATTGTAGAAAGCGGTCCTCTTCACCAATTCGCGAATAATTGGGTCTCAAACTGCGATCGCCCCGCGTCGTCTCAATGATCAGGACGTCCAATGGCTCGGTTGGGAATTCCGCCCGTCTTTGCAATGTTTGGTCTAAAAAATTGACGTCCCCGGTGTAAAAGACCTTCTGCTCTCCGCCTCGGAACAAGATGCCAGTGGACCCAAGAATGTGGCCGGCATAGAACAACTCGAAACTCATTTCGGATCCATTAGATCCGAGTCGTTCGCCATCGATACTCCAGCGCTGCCCAACGCCAACCTCATGCCACAGCTCTCTAGATTGATCGGCCTCGCGGTGCGTGAACAGCGGGTAATTACCCAACGCCAGCTCCTCTCGCTGCCGCGACATCACATTGACTGAGTTATGTAACATGATCTCGGTCAGGCGGGCCGTGGCCGGAGTCAGAAAAACCTTGGTCTGTGGTTGCCGCCGAGTCAGAAGCGGAAGTGAACCGATGTGGTCTTGATGTGCGTGGCTAATGAACACCGCATCTATTTCCCCATCCGCAACCCGCCGATAGTTCGGGATCGCCTCTTCCCCAAACTTTTTCGGATGAAGGCCTGCATCTAAAATGATTTTGCACCCGTCAATCTCTAGGAAATAGGAGTTAGCGCCAATCTCATTCTGACGCGTTAGATTTATAAACTGCATAGAATCCTTTAAATCCGCCTATTCGCCGGGGGCGAGGAGGGTCTCGTCCCTGGCGAATAGGCGGATTTAAAGGATTCTTTTCGGTTTTCAAGGATTCTCTTTGAAACCTCTCAGAACTCTCCGCGTCAATCCACTACATGAGTTTCACGTGTGCCCGACCGACCGGTCGCCCGCAGCAAGGCCGGTGATGGCAAAACGCAGCGGTCACAAGAAAGCTCTAACTATTTCGAAGATTCACTAATTGAGCTGTTTCTAAAGAAGCGCATAGAGCGGTCGGTGAACAAGCTGCGGGCAAGTGACGCTTGTAAAGGCCAAACCAGATGGGAGTCGCAATTCCAGTATGCTGAGTCAGCTCTCTAAAGAGAAGTGGACTTACGATACGGCGGCCCATTTAGCCGCTCGAGCAGGGTTTGGTGAATCGCCTTCTCGGTTGGAACAATGGACCCAACAGGGGATGGAGGCTACGATCCAACAACTACTCCATCCGGATAACGACACCACGCCTCCGCCCAGCTCCATTGTACCCGACCAGTTCGCCGAGCTGAGGGAGCAAGTCCGCGATGCTACCTCTCCCGACGAGAAAATGCAGGTTCGTCGAGCCTTACGCCAAGCCACCAACCAGCAGCTTTATGACCTGATTAGTTGGTGGACCCGACGCATGCTCACCACGCCGGCGCCATTGGTAGAAAAAATGACTTTATTTTGGCATGGTCATTTCGCGACCAGCGCTCTCAAGGTACGATCACCGTACAAACTTTGGCGACAGAACGAGACGTTTCGGCACCATGTGTTGGGGAATTTTGCGACGCTGACCAAAGCGATCTCGCGCGATCCTGCCATGATGGTTTATCTCGACTTACAAACGAGTCGCTCGCAACATCCCAATGAGAATTTCGCCCGCGAGCTCATGGAGTTGTTCACATTGGGTGAAGGAAACTATAGCGAGCCCGATATTAAAGAATCTGCGCGCGCCTTCACCGGCTATCGCATCGATCGGTTCGAACAATTCCGCTTTGTTAGAAATCAGTTTGATGGAGGCACCAAAACGTTCCTAAAGCAAACCGGGAACTGGAATGGCGATCAGATCATTGATATTATTCTGAGCCAGCCTGCTGCTGCCAAATTTATCAGCAACAAGTTGTGGAAGTTTTTCGCCTATGAAGATGCGGATTCGCGGCTCATCGATAAGTTGGCGGGACTGTTTCGACAGAATTATGAAATCCGCCCGTTGCTGGAAACGATCTTTTCGTCGGAAGAATTCTACAGCCAGCGGGCTCGGGACGCCATCGTGAAATGCCCGGTGCAATACGTTGTCGAATCCGGCCGCACACTGGGAGTAAATCTCCCGGGTGGGCGCACCTTATTTGCCGTTTACCAGCGGTTGGGACAGGTCCCCTTCTATCCACCTAACGTCAAGGGTTGGGATGGAGGAAAGAGCTGGATTAACACGGCCACATTAACATTTCGATATCAATTAGCGCGACAACTGGTTCTCGGGATCAGATTGGCGAACGAACAACCCGCAAAAGCGCCCCTCCCTTCACCATCAGCCCAGCCCTCACCTTTAGCGGAAGCCTCGCCTTCAGCACAGGCCGCGCCTATGACGCAGACAGCAAGCTTAAGGGTACGGAATGCTGTACGCCTGCCCGCGCTTCAAGTCGACCAACTGGTCACCGAGGAGGACAGAAAAGACCCAGAGGCAGCCGTACGGAAAATTTACGCGCGGGCTTTCCAAACCACGCCAGATCCTCAATTGTTCGATCGGATCCTAGACGTGGCAAAACTTAAACCGCTTCCTTTAGCGGATGACGCGATCAGAGATCTGGTCGCGTTCATGATGATGACCCCTAACTACCAAGTCTGCTAGCAGTATGTCACAAGAACCCGATCTACTCACCAGGCGTCACTTTCTGCGTACCTCCATTTTAGGGGCAGCATTAAGTTGGACAGTTCCCATCTTCGTCGAACGAACGTTTTCTCTGTTAAATGCCGAGGCCGCAGAAACCACAACTCAAATCGCCACCGGAAAAGATCATCCAATTCTGGTGGTGCTTCAGCTTGCCGGCGGCAACGACGGCCTCAACGCATTAGTTCCTTTCGCAGACGACCTTTATTATCGGGCGCGCCCGACGATTAATATCCCCCGAGACAAGGTCCTAAGTCTGGACGGTTACGTCGGGTTTAATCCCCGCATGGCGCCGCTAAAAAATCTCTTTGATCAAGGCAAACTCGCGGTGATCCAAGGCGTCGGATATCCGAATCCGAATCGCTCCCATTTTCGTTCGACCGAGATCTGGCAGACTGCCTCTGATGCCGACAAGTATGTGAAGACCGGGTGGATCGGACGCTATTTCGACAACTGTTGTAACGGTGAAGATCCAACGGTGGGCGTTACGATAGGAAGCCAATTGCCACAGACTTTTACCGCCGAGAAGAGCACCGGTATCGCGATGACTCCCGGAGGAAGGCTGGGTTTCGGGAAAGAGGCTGATGCCTCTGAACAACAGATTTTTAACGAACTTAACGGTATCACCCAGGATCACGACCTTAGCGGTGGCGCCTCGATTGGATCGCTCGACGGCCCAAGCGAACCGAAGCTCAGCGCTATTGAATACCTGCAACGGACAGCGCTGGATGCCCAGGTTGGCACCGATAAAATCGGAGCGATTTTAAAACGTACAAAACCGGAAGCGGTCTATCCAAAGACACCATTAGGAAATGAGCTATCTCTTATCGCCCGGTTGATCAGCGGGGGATTATCAACCCGAGTTTATTACACCAGCCAAGGCGGTTATGACACCCATAACGCTCAGGAAAATTCCCATAACAATCTTCTCGGACAGTTAGCGGATGCCCTGTCGGCGTTTTCTACCGATTTAACCTCCAAAGGGATCTGGGATCGAGTATTGGTCATGACCTTCAGCGAATTCGGTCGCCGGGTGGCTGAGAATGCCAGCAAAGGAACAGATCACGGCACCGCCGCCCCAATGTTTATTTGTGGGGGTAATGTTAAACCTGGGCTTTACGGGAACCATCCTTCCTTGAGCACACTGGACCAGGGAGACCTGATCCATACCGTAGACTTTAGGGCTGTATACTCGACGGTCCTGAACCGTTGGATGAAAGCGCCGGCATCAAAAATTCTTGGCCAGGATTTTAGCGCGCTGTCGTTTGTGTAGCCTTTTCGGTCCTGGAGGGAGCCGCTTTGGACCGCTTCCCTAAAAAATCCGTAATATTTGTCTCGGCGCGCGCATGACCGCAAATCTCGTTAAACAGGCAGCTCCCGCGAACCTTTCTACGCGTGATAGTTTATCGGCGCGCTGAGCGGATCAAGAATCTCTGAGCGGCACGATGTGGATAAAACATCGCGTGCGGTAGTTTCCGGGAGCCGCCTGTTTAACACCGATATCTGGCCTTCATCGCACCAGAAAGAATGTCACCAGATCTTCAGGTACGATTAAAAGCGGCTCCCCTCCAGGCGTTTTGGGCGCACTACGCTGCCCGGTGAATCGAACTGCTAACAGCTAACCGCTAACTGCTGACTGTTATGTTATCCCCGTTACCGCCCGATTATTGGAGCGCGGAGGCCGCTGCTCATCTTGCTCTGAGAGCAGGATTCGGCCAAATGCCGGACGAATCGAAGAAATGGTCTGAACAAGGGATGGAGGCGATGCTAAACCATCTGCTCCAGACTCCGCCCGATTACGTGGCGCCACCGGACTGGGCCTATCCGACCCGCGATGAAGATCTGGTTCAAAGGATCCGTAATCCGACCACTACCTCGGAAGAAAAAGCTCAGCTGCAACGTGATCTGAACATTCGAAAATCAGAGCACATGGCCGACTTGATCAACTGGTGGACGCAACGCATGGTTCGTTCTCCCGCCCCCTTAGTCGAGAAAATGACGCTGTTCTGGCACGGGCACTTCGCTACCAGCGCCGACAAAGTTTCCGCATACCGGATGTGGCTGCAAAATGAAACCATCCGCCGTTATGCGCTCTCGAATTTTAGCACCTTGGTAAAGGCTATTTCCTGCGATCCAGCCATGCTCAATTGGTTGGATCTGGGCTCCAGTCAGAAAGAACACCCTAACGAAAATTTCGCCCGTGAACTGATGGAGTTGTTTACTCTGGGCGAAGGACATTACACGGAAGACGATGTCAAAGCGGCTGCTCGCGCTTTTACGGGCTATCGGGTGGTTGGCCCAGCGGAAGAGTTCCGGTTCGTGGCCGCGCAGTTCGATCCTTCTGATAAGACTTTCCTGGGTAAAACCGGACCGTGGCGCGGCGATCAAATCATCGACATCATCCTTTCCCAGCCGCAATGCGCAAAATTTATTGCCACCAAGATCTGGCGTTTCTTTGCCTACGAAGATCCAGCCCCGCCATTAGTCGATGCGCTGGCTGACCAATTGTTGCGCTGCAAATACGAGCTGAAGCCATTCATGAAGATCGTGCTATCGAGCCAAGAATTTTTCAGCTCACAGGCCCGCAAATCCATAATTAAATCTCCCGTCCAATTCCTGGTACAGGGCCAAAGGACGCTTGGTCTGCCACTGCCGATCGGGCAGTCTTTAGTTTTTATTTACCGGCAACTAGGTCAAACTCCCTTTTATCCGCCCAATGTTAAAGGTTGGGATGGCGGGAAGAGCTGGATCAATACTGCGACTCTGACTTACCGCTACGACTTGGCGAGAGAACTCGTTTATGGAGTTCTGCCCGAACAGGTGGGTCTGCCCAAAGCCCCGTCGGCTACCCCTACCCCAAGTCCGACGCCGGTAGTAAACAAATCTCTCGCCATGGAATCATCGATGGAAGAGATGGCGATAAGGGCAATGACTGGAGACCCGGGTAGTATGCGAGTCTCAACCGAGCAGAACTCTGGCGGTCCCACCAAGAACCCTCCGAATCCGGGGACGCCGGCGCACAATAATTCTCCAGCCCCCCAAAAGAAACCGGAACCCCAAGTAATACCTCCGCCCGCGCCGACCCCTCCCACTCGATTAACCACAGGTTTCCCCGCCGGGAGATTCGTTTCCCCTGACGATCGTAAGGATCCGCGCCGGGTAGTGGAGAAGCTAAGCCTCTCAATTTTCCAAGCCACGCCAGACGCGGTCCTGCTAGATAAATTCGAGAAGGCTGCCGTTTTAAACACAGTTCCCTTTGATGACCATGCGATCCGCGAGTTGGCTACGCTGATGATGACCACGCCGAGCTATCAGCTTTGCTAGGAAGAAGTCCTGGAGGGAAGCCGCTTTGGATCGTACCCTAAAAACCGGTAATAGTTGTTTCGGCGCGCGCAATCACCACAAATCTCCTTAAACAGGCGGCTCCCACGAACGTTTCTACGCTTGACAGCTTTATCGGCGTGTCGAGCGGATCAGGAATCTCTGAGCGGCACGATGGACAAAACATCGCGTGCGGTAATTTTCGGGAGTCGCCTGTTTAACACCCACATTTGGCCTTCCTCGCACCAGAAAGAATATCATCAGATCTTCAGGCCAATCCAAAGCGGCTCCCCTCCAGGCGCTGGGCTCGCGGACACGTTCCGTCATCACTAAGCCCCGCTCTTGCAACCAACCCGACCCCAGACCATGCTTTTAATCTTCATCAGCAAAGCGTGAAGATCCTCCTAACCGCAGATCTGCATTTTCATCGTCCATGGTTTGACTGGTTGCGAAGCGAGGCGCCCTTCTTCGATCTGATCTGTATCGCCGGAGATTTTTTCGACATGGAACATCCGGCCGGTTTACTGCCACAGATGATTTTTCTGTACGATTGGATTGCCGACCTCGCTCGACAAAAGACTCCAGTTGCTCTTTGCACCGGGAATCATGATCTCGCGCCCGGAAGTATCTTAGTCCGGCCTGACGTTCCTATTTTGAGCAAGGACTTATCGGTGATCGTTCATTACGCCAAAGCGGCCCGCTGGATTCACGCACTAAAGGTCGATCACCAGTTTGCTGTTGATGGCGATCAAAAGATTGTTCGCACCAAATTAGGCGAATCGTTAACGGTGGTCTGCTGCCCCTACCGGGCAGACGGTAGAGTGGATCAATGGAAACCGAGCCCCGGAAAATCGATCGTCCTTCACCACGAACCGCCGGCAAATAGTCAGTTGGCGATCCCTAAAACCGGTAACCCCGAGCTATCGTTGATCTTAGAGAAACTCCACCCGACTTGGTGCGTGAGCGGCCACGTCCATTTTTCTCCGGGCGAGCAAAACCAGTTCTTTGAGCGTATCGGAAGCACCATTTGCTTTAATTGCCGGCAAAATCCGCCAGGTGACCTGCTTCCTCCCCGCCCCAATACGATCGTTCTTGATAGTTCCGCTGGAACCGCTGCCTGGCGCCGCTGGTTCTCTACAACTTCGTACGATGAAACAATTGCGCGGTTGGACTAGTAGAGAAAGGCGCGGAAAAAGCGTCCCCTATTTGGGTGGGGCGAGGCTCCCGAAAGACCTAAGGGTGTTAACAGGGAGATCGATAGTATCGCAGATAGCAGATGAACTGGGTCCAATGGACGCGCCGAGCCGTAGTCGAGGTCACACCCGGCGGCTCGGCGCGCACATCGGCCTAACAACCGTAAGTGTCCAGTTGCACCTCCGTAGTGCTGATGGAGCACTTAGATCTTTCGGGAGCCTCGCCCCGCCAAACTCGAGTACCGCTTGGGCTTTTTGCCCCTCTCTCAGCTAGTCTATCTGCAGCTCGCTTAACCGACCTTAGCCGTGTCTAAGCCGTATCCGCGCGCTAGCCATTCACAGAACCGCTTCGCTTCTGCCACGGTCTTCGCCGTGCTGAGGATCGGATAACAGTCTCCGGCGAAAGAAAATGTTGCGCCAAACATGCCGCCCACACCGGAGTTTATTTCGAATTTTGCGGAGCCGATTTTCCCGACATAATACTCGGCGTTATCATAATCTACCCACTCAATCATCTTACCTCCCTCTCTGGAGCCCCTTAATCGCCGTAACGCTTCGGTTACATTCGGCGCCTGGTCAAGTTCGACGTAATCCCACTTTTAGGGCAGCGCCTACTAATCTTAGCGTCTTCGGCCCACAGAAAGTTCGCAACCGGCCCACCCGGCGGATCTCGAGGTCGTGTGATCTACGGATCCCTTTGGCTCACGCCGCGGAGGAGGTCTGCGCCTTGGAACGGCTTTTTAGCGGAGCAAATGGCTGGGGGCCAAAATCCCGCACCGTAGCTTCAAAGCTCAACAACGCCCTCTTTAAGTCGAGCCCGCCTCCAAATCCTACCAGGCTCCCATCGGCACCGATCACCCGATGACATGGAACGATGATCGGTACCGGATTCTGCCCGTTCGCAAGTCCAACTGCGCGCGCGACACTACCCACTCGTCGGGCTTCTTCCTTGTAAGATATCGTTTCTCCAAACGGGATCGTTTTTAATGCCTCCCATGCTCTGACCTGAAATGGTGTGCCAATGAACCGGATGGGCACATCAAATTCCGTTCGTCTTCCTTCGAAATATTCGTCTAACTGCCGAATAACTTCCGGAAAGGGTTTCACTTTCTCTTGTCCCGCTTCGACTGCAGGTTCCGCTTCATCGGTGTGTTTCCCAAAGTGAAGCTCAATCAGATATTCGCCGTCCGATACTAATTTCAGTTTACCAATCGGACTATGATAGATGATTTGATAGTTCATGTTGTTTCTCCAAAGAATTCCATAGCTGCATGGCGGCATATGCCCGCCAGGGTCGCCATTTTTCCGCCAGAGCAAGCGCATCTGACGCCTTCTTTACTGACAGCGCTTTTTGTAAGCCTAGATCTTGATGAGGAAAGGCGTCCGGCCAACCTAACACTCTCATTGCGACATAGCCGGCAGTCCAAGGCCCGATCCCAGGCACCAGAGTCATCTGCTTCACGCTTTCTTCCCAAGAGGTTGCGTTCAAAAAATTGATCTTTTCTTCTGCCACCGCTCGAGCGAGTCCTGCTAAAGTTGCTGCTCGTGCTTCGGTTAGGCCGACTTTGCGCAATTCGGCAACTGGCACCGCGGCGATTTGGGCGGCAGTCGGCACCATCGATTTGAGCTCTGGAAAGGGACTATCGATTCGTTCGCCGAAACGTTCCACGACTCGGGCGGCGATGGTAGTCGCGGCGGGGACACTAATTTGTTGGCCGAGCACGGCGCGCATCGCAATTTCAAAACCATCGAAAGCGCCCGGCACCCGGAGTCCGGGATTCCCTAATGCTAACGATCCAAGTGCGGCGGTAATCGGATCGGGCGAGGCATCAAGATCAAACAAGCGTCGCAATCGAGCAATCAAGGGTAGTAGAACTGAAAGCAAATCGGGGGCGACCACTACCTTGAGTGCGAGGTTCTCGGAATCATTTTCTACCGAGATCCACCCTCGCGAACGCCCGATCTGCACCGTCCGAAAATACTGGGTTCCATTGACGAACTCCGCTCCCCGATAAAACCGCCGACGAAAATAGCGAAGTATGCTGTCCCAACAGAAAGGGGGACGATAACTGAGCCGGAACGTGCATTCTGAACCACTTTCACCGTTGCCGGAGTCTTTCCGTAATGCGGTTGGCGAAAGCCGATACCGTTCTTTAAATAGACTATTGAACCGGCGCAAGCTCTTGAAACCGCTCGCTAAGGCGATCTCGTTCATAGTGAGCTTCGTGTCGGTCAGCAATTGTTTCGCGAGCAGCAGTCTTCGGGTCTGCATCAGCTGGATCGGCGATACACCGAGCTGCTTTTTTAGCATTCGTCGAAAATGACGATCAGAAAATCGGAACATGTTCGCCAACTCCGGGATCGATTGGCTGGCTTCTTCCATCCGGTCTAGGTAACGCAGAGCGGCGCCGACCACCTTCTGTTCTGAGTCGATAGGCGCGTTGCCCGGAGCTAGTTCAGGCCGGCAACGCAAACAGGGCCTATAACCCGCTACCTCCGCAGCTGCCGCCAGCCGGAAGAATTCGCAGTGCTGCGCGTGCGGACGACGTGATGGACAGATCGGCCGGCAATAAATCTTAGTCGTCTTCACGCCAACAAAGAAAACGCCATCGAATCGCCGATCCCGAGCGCTGAGCGCTTCATAATACTGGTGCGAATTCATGGTGACCACTATCGGTCGTCCTTTGGCGGCTGTCTCGCCGTTTTCGGACATGTAGATTCGGGGCGGGGGTCATGCGGTTACCGCTGGGCCGTGCAACGGATAGGACTTTTGGGACCCATGCGACCTATATGACGAGACCTATTAGTCCCATAGGTCCTATAAGTCCTATCCGTTGCACGGCCCCAGGTGCTCGTTCCGGAATGGCGCGCTTTACTTCGCTGACACCTCGCCCACACCCGGCATTCCACCGGCAAAGCCGGTCAATTCGAGATAGCCTTTGCCCTTCACCGGTTGCTGATTTCTCGTGCCGTTAATTCGCACACAGCCTTCCCAATACCGGACCCCGACATTCAGCTCTTGGTCCTCGACCGGTGTACTGATCTCGGCATCTAGACCCAATTTCTCTATCTTAAGATGCCAGCCGATTGGATAAGTGGCCTGTTTGTCCGCCGTGGTCCAGAAGCGAGTCGGTTGCAAGACAAACTCTCCGTTGCCGATGTCGACAGTATGTCCATCGCCATCGATCCACTTACCGCTCGAACTGGGATCGATGGCACCGTCTTTCAATCGAATCTGGTAAATCATGAAGTCGGAACCGTCTTCCAGCTGAATACCAAACCAGTTCCAACCGGCCTGATTTGGCGCCAATTGGTTTGTGCTCCACTCGCGATCGAACCACGAGATCCCGGAGACTTGATATTTTCGATCCTCGATCACTACCGATCCCTGCGTGCGCATTCGAGTAATCGAATAGTACTCCGACGCATGGTCACCACTGCTTGCCTTCCGGCTATAACCATTTTGCCCCTGAAGCACTGGTTGTTTTTCCGGGTCCAATTCCAGATTGATGGAGCAGCCGGCATTTTCAGCTTTAGCCGCAAACTGTTGTCCAAAATCCAGCTCCCAATCATCAATCCAGGCCAGGCGTGAACCCGAAAGAAACCCGGCATCGCCGTAAGCTCCCCGACTAGTGCGTTCCGCGACATGAAAACGATTCGCTTGCATATCGGTGACCGTGAAGTGGGCGAACTTCACATCATCCACTACAAATCGAGATTTCACGGGCGTCCGTTGCGCAGGAGACCGATAACCGTACCTAAAGAAAGTTAGTTCGTAACCGAATTCCCTTCCATCAGCAGTTTGCAGGTTTCCCGTCAGATACCACCATTCGGTCCGGTAGTCAGGATGGGGGCCGTGATCTCGTGGAAAGCTAAACTCGTAGCCCGGCTCCGCTAGCTTCCATCCGTCAGGCGTTAGCTGCCCGAACGCCGGCAACCCTGCGATCGCGGCGATCGCCGCGAACCAAAGCTGCAAGACCGCGACGCGCGGACTCGCGAACAACTGTCTCCTACCTTTCACTTTTCACGTTTCACCTTTCACATCTGATCTCTCAGACCATCGATCGCAGAACTCGCAGGTTAGAAGGCCGAGCAGCAACAAGCGCCGGGAAAAGCCCGGCTAGAACGCCGACGCCGATTAATAACGCACCAATCGGAGCGATATCGGTCCAAGGAAAATGAACCGGGATTGTCCAACCGAAAAAGGTCACGTTGATCACATTTGTCAGGACGATCGCCAGAGCACAGCCACCAATGATTCCCAACACCACCGCCACTAGGGTTAGAAAGAATGCTTCCAGTAGAATAAGGAACAGCAACTGAAACGAAGAACCCCCAAGGCTCCGCAGCACAGCGATCTCCCGCTCCCGCTCTTTCACAATGACGGTGAGATTTAGGACAATTCCGATGATGGCCACCGCCAAAGCAATCCCTCTCAGCAAATTGGTAACCTGGAATGTTTGGTCAAAGATCCTTTCGACGACTCCACGCAATTCGCGGTTTGATTGAAACGCATAGGCTTCGGCGCCCGGGTAGGAAGTTCGCGCCCGCTCAAGGACCGCTTCCACAGACGATCCCGGCCTAAGATAAAGCGATACCGCCTGTACCCGGCGATCGGCCCAGAAACGACCAAAATTCTGTCGCTGCATCATTAACAAACCTTGATCACTCGTATAATCGTAGAAGATCCCCGCGACATTGAACTCTTTGTCTCCACGCGGTGTAGGAATCAGAATCCGCTGACCTGCCTTCAATCCCAGCCGCCGGGCAAGCGGTTCGGAAGCAATCACACTATTTGGTTGATGCCAGGCCCGCTCTTTTTCCGCGTCGCCGCCACCCACAAATTCAGGGGAGTTCTTCGGTGACTCCATAGTAACACCCAAAGTGACCTCCTGACCTTTGATCGTGACCGGAAGCTCGCGATAACTTGCCATGCTCTCGACTTCCGGAAAGCTTTGCAAAAACGCGATCAAATTAGGGCTAATAAAACTATCGAACCCAGCTATTTGATTCTCGGTCGTCGTCACGAAAATATCCGCTACCAAACGCCGGCCCATCCAACGATCCAGCGTCAGCCGGAACGAAAAGATCATGATAGAAACGCTAACCAGGAGCGCAACCGCGCAACCGAGCGCGGCGCTAGTGACCGAGTTTCGATACAGCGAACGAACCAGGTTCTGAGCAGACAGCCGAATCAAGTATTGTCGCGAAAAAATGGTCGCGATCAAACTACCGAGCCCCTGAGTAAGGCTCGGTGAGAGCAAACAAGCTGCGAGCAACGCCAGCGCCGCAGACGCAAAACTGAGTATCCGAATACGCCACCAGAGCGCGAACCAGCCACTAAGCACCACAAGGAAAATAGAAGCAATGAAGAGGACCAGTGTCCAAGGCCGGAACTGCTGACCGCGTTCGATTAACAGCCCTAGATTCAGAGCCTGTAACGGCGGCAACTTTGCAGCTTGGGCTGCGGGGACCCATGCTCCAACGCAGCCGGTGACTAAGCCTAAAACACTTACCACGACGATCTGATTCCAAGGAACATAGGACTGCTCAATGCTCGTCAAAACGTACAGATTGCTGATCGTTTCCGATACTATCCCAATACAGCGGGTGGCTAACACTAATCCGAGTACGATCCCGAGAATTACCCCACAAATCGAATAAAAGGCAGCCTCGGCCAGGAACAGCGCCCGCACACCGGTTCTAGAAACACCGAGTGAGCGCAGGATTCCAATCTCCGGACGTCGCCGAACCACGGAAGCAGAGACCGTATTGTAAATCAGAAAAACGCCGACCATAAGCGACGCCATGCTGAGCGCGCTTAGGTTAAGTTGAAAACCTGCCACCATCTTCTCGACCTGCGAACTACGCGATTGCGGTGTCTGCATCGACACGGTTGGTGGCAAAAGCTGTTTCAAGCGACCAATCACCGGCGCCGGATCCAGTGGATCGCTCACGCGAAACAGCACCGACGTTAGTCTCCCGACATCGCCCGACAGTTCTTGTAGCCAGCCGATATCCATGGCGGCCAAATGAGAATCGCCTTCCGGTGCATCTAACAGAAACGCCACCCTCAGCGATTTCACTGTCTCACCGAGGCGCACTCGAAACGTGCTGCCGGCGTCGAGGTGGTGCGATTGAGCAAATTGCTTCGTCACGGCGACCGCGCTTGGGTCGCTGAACCAGCGGTCGCTGTCCATTTTTTGACTGCCAAGCTTCTTTACCTCAAAGGTGCGGAATTCGCGATCGGTGAAAGGATCGACACCTAGCAGATGAAGATACTCACCTTGATAATCCGGGAGAGTGACGATCTTCTCCAACAAAGGCGTCGCCGCCACACAACCTGGGACTTTCTGTAGCTCCGGAAATATGGCGTCATCGATCTCCCCCTCTGCTTGCAGGTTAGCTCGGCCCGCGATTACGTCGACACTCGCTGCCAACGCCCGATTGGCGCTGTAATTGGTAACCTGAATAGCCAAATAGACAGCCACCCCTAACGCGACACTAAGAATATTGATCGAAGTCAGAATGGGATGACGGAGCGCATCCCGAACCACCAAGTGATAGAAGAACCGTAAGGGGTTCATTGAAAACGCCGGGAACGCCGGCAAGCACTCCTGCGGCCGCGCATAGGCGTTAGCGTAAGCGTTGGTCTTAGAAGTTCGGTGGGGCGAGCCTCGCCCCACCAAACCCTTAAGTTAACGCCTATGCGCGACCGCGGGACGGGGACGCGATCTTTCCCACGTTGGAATCCGCGCCAGGCCCACCCGTTCACGACGTTCTCGGCGCTCCCGGCGTTCTCTCAATGCTAACCCCGGTGGCCGCTGTTAACAGGCTGGCTCGCAGTTGGGCAATCAACGACTGACTGCTCAATTTTCTACCTTCGGTGTCATTCACATAGAAGCTGTCGAAGGCAGCACCTTTCTCTGTGGCAATTCTGGAGTGAGCGATATTCATTTGCACCGACGCAAAACAACGAAGGACATCATACAACAATCCCATCCGATCCGCGGTCTGGAGATCAATCACGGTATACGCCGGGTGCACTTCGTTCGAAATGGTCAGCTTAGTTGGAAGTTCGATCTCAGCGCTGACTTGATAAATGGGTCGCCTCCGGGCCCTCTGAAGGAGCGGACCAAAGTCGAATTCGGGTATGCTGAGTGCTTGATGCAGAACTGATTCCACTTGGTGTCGTTCGGATTCATCGGTAACCGGCTGAAAGTTCGGGTCGCAAACGCGAAAAACTCCCAACATGATATCGTCATCACGGGTATACGCATCCGCACTCAAAATATTGACGGAGGCGGTAGCAAATGAGCCCGCTATTTTCGCCATCAAAGCCACCCGATCCCAGGTACAAATCCAGACCTCACTGTGACCCTGGTCCGGTTTATCCTGCCACCGAATGGCTGCGCTCAACGCTGCAGTTGGATCGCTATACCGGGCTTCTAACCAGGTACGAACCAACCGAATATGCCCGATGATGTCGTTGACCTGAGTACTCTGGAAGTATCGTTCGGGCATCGATTCGAAATGCACCGCGATCTCTTCCCCAAAATCGCGGGCCATTCGTTTGCACACCGCCTGCCGCAGATCCTCTCGCTCAATGCGAGCCTGCTTGAAGAATGCCTCTTCATCCCGCAAATAGCTCGTAGCCTCGTTATACAGCTGCCAAACCAGCGTTTCCTTCCAATCCGACCAATTCTGTCCGCTGGTGCCTTGGCCATCAGCTAAGGTTAATAACATCAAATAGTCCAGATTGGCCTGATTGCGCACATTCTCAGCAAACGCGGCAATGGTTGCGGGGTCTTCAATGTTTCTTCGTTGAGCGATCTCGGACAACGTGAGGTGATGGTCGACCAGCAAAATCAGCCGGCTTCGTCGGTCGGGCGAGAGTTGAAGCCGAGCTGCCACTTTCTGCGCGTTTAGAGCGCTGGCCTCGGAATGATGGCGAGCACTGGATGCTTTCCCTGTGTCGTGTAGCAGTAACGCCAAATACAGGACGAACGGGTCCTCCATCCCTCTAAACAGAACTTGATAATCGGCTAGCTTCGGGTCCGTGGTGTCAATTAACTCGTCCAGCTTCTCGATACACTGCAAGGTATGCTCATCCACCGTATAGCGGTGGAAGAATTCATGTTGCACCAGACAGGTAATCTCTCCGAATTCTGGGAAATATCGCCCCAGCACATCGACTTCATGCATCATCCGCAAAATACGGCCTACCTGGCCCTTGCGGGACAGGATCGCTTGAAAAGTCTCCCGAGCAGCTCGCGCATATTGGAAGGTCCGATTAATCAGCCGGGTTCTGCGGCCAATCAATTGTTCTAGTTCCGGGCTCAGATCCAATTCGCGTTGTTGGGCGTGCAGAAAAACTCGCAATAACCTAAATGGATCGTCCTTAAAAATGTCCCGGTTCTCGTAATAAATAAGCCCGTCTTGACTATAGAATCCGTCGAAATGCTCGGTCTTGGCCTTTCGCTTCGCCAAAAAACCAAAGATCGGACGCGTATCTTTCGGTGTGCTCTCAGGTAGAAGAAACCGCTCGGTAATTCGGGTGGTAGTCAGGAAAATTGTACGAGCGTGCTGAAAATAGTCCCGCATAAAGGCCTCACTTCTGCGCACCACCGTTTTCTGAGGGTAATTAAAATGGTTCGCAACTTGGCCCTGTAGAAAAAGGGTCAGCACATCGACCGATCTCTTGTTGATGTAGTGCAGCTCGGTTCTAACCCGCTGAAGAAAATCATAAGCCCGGTCAATCGCCCGCCGATCGCTTTCGGCAATGTATTTTCGCTCTACCAATTTCGCGGTGCTCATGACGCCGTCCCGGAAATAGCAGATCCACTGCATGTTCTGGTAATCGCGTAACCCGCCGCACCCGTTCTTGACGTTCGGCTCCAGCATAAAAACAGAGCCGCCGTATTTGCGATGACGTTCTTCCTGGTTAGCCAAACGCCAGGTGAGATAAGCGCTTACCTGTCCGCGAACGCAGTGTTCGAAGAAGTCACGGCGAAATTTTGCATATAGATTCCGGTTGCCCGATAGAAAACGGGATTCGAGCAGCGACGTTTTCGTGAGAACATCGGAATTAGCCAGCCGATTAGCCTCCTGAATCGATCGAGTCGCGTGCCCAACCTTGAACCCTACGTCCCATAACATGTAAAGAACCTGCTCGATGACGTCGGCGGTATTGGGTTGGAGCTTTCCGGTGTCATGCAAAAACAAGATATCGACGTCGCTGTACGGATTTAGCTCGCCCCGGCCGTATCCGCCGATGGCCAGCAGTGCGACTGGAGGCGTTTGAGTCGCAAACGGTGAAAATTCCAATGCCCCGTCGAACAGGTGTCTGAGTACAACGTCTAGCAGGGTGGCTCGATCCCGAACTACTTCCAATCCTCCGGCCCCCGAGTAGTGCTTCAACCGGAGACGATGCTCTTCGAGCTTAAGGAACTTCTTGTAGAGGTTCAGTCTTTCTCGAAGCCGCTCCTTGCCTTCGGAAACAAGTTGTCGCTCGGCATGAGCCAAGATTTTTTCGAGATGTTGAGCCATCAGTCAGGCGGAAACTCAA
>JAFAHI010000284.1 GCA_019237325.1 Verrucomicrobiota bacterium
TTTTCAATCCCTTCGCAGACGAATTTCTCTTTGCACCAAACCAAGCGTTCGATCGCAATAAGAACCTGGTTGGCAGCATCTGGGAAGATATCAGAAGCGATATCATGCAGTTCCATAACGTCGTTGGTGGGCCGCTATGGGATCTGCCTTCCGGGCAGCTGGCCGTCGCCGGCGGCTGGGAGTACCGGAGTGAGGATTATATCGTCAACGTGGATCCGAACAGTAAGTCCGGTAATTTGGCCGCGATCCAGTTCCCGGTTGGGAGACAGACCAATGGTCGCCGCTACATTTGGAGCATCTTCGGTGAGCTTGATATCCCGCTCCTTGGTGACAAATGGTCCTGGCCCGGCGCACGTTCCCTGCAGGTGACCATTTCTGAGCGGCAAGATTACTACAGCGACTTTGGTAGCGCCGCAAAACCGAAATTTGCAATTTTGTATAAGCCTTTGAACGACTTCACGGTCCAGGCAAGCTATGACGAATCGTTTGTTGCTCCTTCATTACCTGAGCTCTTCTCATCGCCGCTTCCCGCTGAGACCAGTGTCGTCGATCCGCTGCACCCGTCAGCCGGCGCTCTCACCGTCTTGGCCCAAACCACAGGCAACCCGCGTCTGAAGCCAGAGAACGCGTACATGTATTATGTGCGCGGGATCTGGAATCCCGGGTCCAGCGATCCTGACCACAGCTGGTGGGGTTGGGCGAATGGTTTTTCTGCCTACTTTGATTGGTTCCAAATCGATCAACATAACGTAGTCGCGACGCTGACCCCGCAAGAGGTTGTAGATATCGGAAATGGAGTCCTTCCGGGCAATGGCTTCATTCGCGGCCCCACGGGCCTGATTTCCGAGGTCTTTAACCAATACGAAAACCTGGGCAATACCCGGAACGACGGGATCGATTGGGGCTTCTCCTACACCAGCAAGGAATATGGCTGGGGCAAGATCGAGTTAACATACGACGCCACTTATATTTACTCGATCACAGCGAAAACGGTGCAGGGCTTACTTCCAAATGGCTCCTTCTTCTACCGTGTCTTTGATGAAACGGATCTGGCTAATTTCTTCGGACCGAACTTGAAAATGCTCGCCAGCCTCTTTTACTCGAAGACGCTGTTTGGCACCGATACATTCAGGACGGGGTTGACCCTCCATTTCATCAACTCGGAGCTTGATTTCAACAATACCGTCAACGGTACAAACCCCACGGCCGTCGCCACGCTGGATTTTCCTGGATTTATCCATGTGGTCGGCAACTGGACCACGCTGGACTGGCAAATCTCCTATAAGTTTGGCCCACCGGTGGAAATAACGCCCGAAACCCCGAAACCGGGTTATAACAAGGAAGGCAAGAAAATCATTGGCGAAAAGGCCATTGCACCGGCGCCCGAAGGACATCACTGGAGCTGGCGCAATCTGTTAGCCAATACAACCATCACTTTCGGCATCAATAACCTCTTTGACACAAGGCCACCACTGGCTGTGGATAACGTTCTTTCGAACTTTGACAACGGAAGTGGCTCCAACTTCTTCCAGCGCTATTTCTGGTTCTCGGTTGATAAGAAGTTTTAAGTATTTCGGCGTCTGCCTTCGCCGAGCGACTCGACTGAGCTCGCCGAATGTCCTTCGGTGAGGCAGGCCCTGTCGAAAAATGTGTAAAACGCCGGGCGTTGGCCCGGCGTTTTTTTACATTCATGGAGCGCTGCCTCGCTTGCGAGGCCGAAGAGGGGTCGCCACCCACTGGCGCATAGCTTGTTTCTGTCTCTACCGAACCTATGTCGAGGCCGCTCGTCGCTTCGGTTCGTGTACGCGCGGCCACGGGAACGCCGGCTCCACGGATTCGCCTGACATCATCGATCCCCTACGCCTTCAACGCGCTACGCCTCTATTCTGCAGAAAGTGTTTCTTTAAAATCTTCGAGAAAATCCTTGATCTAGTTACGTTTTTTTTACAAAAACCTTCGCCAAGCGGTTTTTTAGTTGGCTCAAACGGTTTCGCAAGCTGTTCCGCCCGGAGCTGCATCGCTGCTCCAGAACCGGTTTTGTACTCGATCCCAAAAGCGGATCGCTACAGCGGACAAATAGAATTTTGGGGCAGGTGACAATCTGCACGAAAATTCGTTCAAAATTTGTTTACATTTTCTTGACCCGAGGGCGTTTTTGGCCCAATAACGGCACTTAAATAGGGTAATCCGGTACCCGGGAGAATGGAGTCAAAATAGCTGTTGGCTGGTAGGAGGTTTGTAAGGGTCCCGGATACAAATTTTTCATCTTGCCTCGATGCGGCCACGAACGGCTGCTCCAGGCAAAGCCAGGATAAATAATGATCAAAAACAGAAGTTCCCGTACAACTGCAATTGTAACCGCAGCTCAATTGCTGTTGCTGTGCACGCTCGGAATTGTCGCCCGAGCGCAAACAGCTCCACCACCCCCAACTCCAACCGCGCCAACAAGCCAGGTCGCAGCTCAAGGTACCGAGCAAACTAGTGGTGGCGAGCTGCAACAGGTCACTGTTACCGGCTATCTGATCCCGCGCGTCGGCGAAGGTCCCCAACCGGTGGCAACCTTGAACCAGGACTTCATCCAGAAACAGGCGTATCAGACCGTTAACGACGTCCTGAACCAGTATCCGGGTGGTCTCAGCCAGCAGAACGCACTCACTTTTGCTGGGAATAGTAACTCACCGGCGTCGTCTTCATTCGGACTTAAAGGCTTGCTGGCGAACTTTACCCTGGTACTCATAGACGGATATCGATATCCGAATTATCCAATCCCGGTTAATAGCACCGAGACATTTGTCGATATCAACTCGATCCCTCTGGCGGCCATTGACCGCATCGAGATTCTTAAGGATGGCGGTAGTGCAACCTACGGCGATGACGCGGTTGCAGGTGTCGTCAACATCATTCTTAAAGACGACTACAACGGCGCTGATATCATCAACTATATCGGTGAGAGCCAACGCGGCGACTTCGAAGTCTATCATCTTTCGATGACCGGTGGCGCCAGCGAGAAAGGAGCTTTCGGCAAGGTTAGTATTGTCGCCACTTTCGATTACTACGATCAGTCGCCGATCGATGCTCTTGACCGGTGGTATGCTTATGGGACCCGGAATACCTTGGCAACGAATTACCCGAACCAGCCAGTCGCGTTTTTCCCCGCTAACGGCAGCTTCGTCGGAGCGACTACCGGCAACCTTTACACAGTAAAACCCGGTACAACCGGGGCTAACCCTGGAGCCGGTAATTTTTTTGTCAACGGTCCCACGTTTAATACCTACGTCCCGACGGACGAACAGTTAGCAGCTCGCGAAAGGCGTTACGGTGGAACAGTAAATTTGACATACAATCCATGGGATTGGCTAAAGCTTTACGATCACTTCATTATCCAACGGAACGAAGAGACTAGCGTCACTCCGAACCAGGGGTTTAGCGCCGGTGACAAGGTCGCGGGTCTAGGCAGTGCACCCATCTCTATCCCTGCCTATAATCCCTATAATCCATTTGGTGAGGCGCTCATCCCGACCGGCGAGCTCATGCGTGAATTTGGTCCTTGGAAGAGCGATGTCATTGGTCGCACCTTTCGTAATCTCGCTGGCGGCACGATCTTTTTTCCCTGGAACAACTGGTTTCTTGATAGCAGCGCGCTTTATGGGGAGAGCGATGTTAGTCAATCATACGCCAACGCTATCAAAGTGCGCCAACTGCAAGAGGCATTTGATGGAGCGCTACCGCAGCTTCCAGGGGTCTTTTTCGACCCGTTTATCGACGAAAACACCGGTGGCCACCCAAATGCTGCGTTTTATCCCTTCCTTCGTACGACTCAGACCGAGGACAACCGCAGTGACCTGATCCAGTACACCGTTAAGGCCGGTGGTACACTTTGGGCACTACCTAGCGGCGACCTGACAGTCGCCGGTGGCCTGGAGTACCGGAGCGAATCGCTGATATTTTCTAATGATCCGAACAGCCGGGTTTATAATATCGCGTCTGGCAATTTTAATGGACCGCTGATTTCCGCGAGACGCTGGGTTCATAGCGCGTACGGCGAATTAGATATTCCGCTTCTGGGAGACCAATGGTCTTGGCCCGGTCTCAGGAGTTTACAGGTCGTCCTCTCCGAACGTTACGACGACTACAGCAAATTCGGCAGCGCCGCCAAACCCAAGGTCGCGGTTTTGTATAAGCCGTTCAATGATTTATCATTCAGAGCGACCTATTCGGAAAACTTTGTTGTGCCGACTCTCGGCCAATTGTTCGGCACTCCGCTTCAGTTCCAGCAGACCATCTTCGATCCGCTCAAGAGTGCGTCTTACAATGTCTTATTGCAAACTAACGGCAATCCGGATCTGAAACCGCAGAGCGCGTACGGATATTACTTGGAAGCAGTCTGGACCCCGGCGTCCCAGGACGAGAATAGCTGGTGGCACTGGGCGAAAGGGTTTACCGCCTATATCGACTGGTATCAGATCAGCGTTCGCGGAGTGATCGGTTTCCCGAATCCGCAAAGTCTGGTCCCCGCGAACCAACCCGGGGTAATCATCCGGAACGCGGCTGGCTTTATACAGCAGATCAACTCTACTTATCAGAACCTGGGAAATCTCCTGACAGATGGCCTCGAGTTTGGGGCAAGTTATGTTACCAAGGAATACAACTGGGGTAAGTTAGAGTTCGATTGGAATGGCGCCTATATCTATAAAATGGATCTCACTCAGTTAGAAGTTGAGGCGAATGGATTCACCCAATTCATCCTCACCGACCTCACTGATATTATGGGCGGTATCCCAGTCGGCAGCGGCCCGGATTTCAAATTTGTCGGGAGCCTGTTCTATTCCAAGCATGTGTTTGGCAATGATCTCTTCCGTACGGGTTTCACGGTAAATTACGTCGGCTCGGAATTGGATCAGACGAACGATGCCCATGGCACGATTCCGCCGTCTAGCGCTCCATTGAGTCCGCCCGGGTATGTTCATCTGCTTGGCAGCTGGACGACCTGGGACTGGCAAATTTCCTACGAGTTCGGCCCACCCGTCGAGGTTACCCCGGAAACGCCCAAGCCCGGTTATGATAAAGAAGGCAAACGCCTGGTCGGTGAGAAAGCAATTGCGCCACCGGCCGAGGGTCATGGTTGGAGCTGGCGACGTTTGCTGGATAACACCACCTTTACGTTCGGTATCAAGAATATTTTTGATACCCCGCCGCCACTCCAGGTCGCGACCGGTGGACCTTTCTTCCAGGGGTACGACACCCAGGTTGCAAGCCCGGTCCAACGTTTCTTCTACGGGCAAATCGAGAAGAAGTTCTAAGTCTTTTAGCGCTTGCTGAAATGATTGGTGACGCCGGGCTTTGCCCGGCGTTTTTTTTGTGCGCCTTCGCTTTGTGGGAGCGGATCGTAGCGAACCGGGTGAACAGGCCAATAGCCTAAGGATTCGAGTTTAGCGTCTTCTTGATCAACTGGAGGATTCTTCTGATCGTTTCACGCATCGTAAGTTGAACTAATCGAATCGCCATGATGTTTTTGATCAGGCCATCTTGGGGTGTCCAACAGCTCGAAAATATGTTTTTGTCTTGAGAAAGTTTTCGGCTTTTTGCTAAGACGGGAACGATGCAACGGACCACTCGGGTTCTCCTCGGTTGTCTTCTTTTTACCTCATGGGCCACGTCACTGGGCGCTCAATGGTACAAAGTCCCTCCAGGAGGCAACGTTACTTTCACGTTGACCGAGCTGTGGGGCGTCTTCAAGGGGATACCGCCGAGCAGTTTTGTGCAGGGAGAAGCTTCGATAACGGTTGAGTACCAGGATGGTACCACTGAACAAATTGGCTTTCAGGACAGCGGCCTCGGAATCTCGCGCTTTGTAGAGGATCAGGACGGTTTGGGGCTGTCCTTGGGGACAGGACAGTGGTCTGGAACAAATGTATGGACGCAGACTGCTTCACTAGTCGCGGGGAGCGTGTTTCAGATTGTGTCGGCTACTCCCGCGCAGGCCTATGCTCAAGATGTCGAGTTTCAGGGAGGGACCGGCGCTTTTCTTAAGGGATTTGTCAACAAATTCTCTGTGGATGCTCCTCCGGTGACACAACCGTCAGGGCCTGCTACCACCTCGAACATTCCTCCTTCGCCACCTTCACCTCCCGGTGGCGCGCCTTCAAATATTCACGCCGTCATTGTTTCAGGGCTATCTGACCCCGCAAAAGTAATTGTCTCGTCGAATGTAAGGTTGACGGGTGGGATTGTCGCCTTAGGGAAAAATGGTTCACCCTCATCGACTTCATCAGCCTGGAGCCCCGGGCTCAGGATCATTCCAGATTATGCGTTGCTTACCGGAGCGAAAATTCCGCCGGTGACTCCGAACATCATCGACGTCCGTATCGTTCGCCAGAATGTGACGGCGGACTTTCCATCACCCAATCCGAAGCCAGACAATTGAGTCCGATGTGAGGTATGCTAACGGCAGCGAGATGGCTAGTGGCGAGCGAAAGCCAGGCATTTTTCCTGCGCTGGGTGACTGTCCTTCTGCTCTCGATTGGTACCCCAGCCGAGTGCCAAGAGACGAATCAGACGAGCCCATATGTCTACAGTGGCGGAAGTTTTTCCGTAACGGTGACGTTCAAATCATTCACTAGTTACGAATTTGATGACTCAGCTGGAGGCGATGTGGGGAACCCGGGATGGATTGTGGTCTCGAACCTTGCGACTGGTAAATCAGCATCTTTTCCGTATCTGCAAGCACTCCAATTACCGCAGGCCGCTTCAGAGTCGGGAACGTCCGGAATGGATATTTCCGGTCGGTGAGCAACCCGTAATCGGGAACAATTCGTAGTCCTGAGCTCCACGAAGATGAATGTGACGGTGTTGAACCGTCTTTACCTAGGGACACAATGCCGCCCGTTACGGTCACATTGGGAGAGTCAATTACTTTGGCCGGGTCAGATAAACCGGAGATGATAACCGCGTGGACGTTGACAGACGGGTTTGAGCCGGAACCTCCTGATCGAACCGGTGTTCCTGGAGGTGGTGTGGCTACGTTGTCGCGACTGTAAGAGTCCAAACCGGTACTCCCCAAGCGAGATGACGTTCACCCTGACATCGGTCGCCTCTCGAAGAACTCTCTAGATAGCAGGATCTCCGTCAATCAATGCTGAAAGCGCATTCGTATCGAGGATCATTTCCAATCCTCAAGATTGATCGTCCCGAATTCGTCCTCGATGATCTTCTCAATCCTGCGGGTCTCCTTTCGCAGGTGAGCCAGCGAACCAAAATGTTTCATCCAAGGCCTTGTATCGGTGTTACTAGTGTTTTTTAGCTTTGCCCGGAGCGCCGCCGCGACATAATCCTTCAAACTCACGCCTTCTTCTGCTGCTCTGGCCTTTGCCGAGCGAAAAAGTTCATCCGGAATCTCGAGCGTGGTCTTCATCCTGGGAACTAAACCATATTTATGGCCTGGGAGCCAAGCCACCCTTAAAAACGCGGTGTAGCTGATTCTCTGGGTTTCTGAGGGTCTAGCCACTACGTGCCGGCTTGAACTCAATTGATGCGATATTTTCTAGCACAACGAATCTGGCGACGGAACCCCGATTGTAAACGGTTACGTAGGAAGGATCCGCTTCTTCGCCCTGCTCAACTTGAGGTAGTGGCGGTATATCGATGTAATCAGGGTGATCAATTGAATAGCGTGTGCCGCTGCTGGTAACAATCACAAACGGCTTGAAACCTTCGGGTTCTGCGAGCTGAGCTATCTCTGACCGATTCATGATTGGCATTGTTCGGGGCATTGAGTATATCGTTGCAAGAGGCCGGAGTCAAAACACATTATTCCCGTGTTTTAATAATCCATTTTCCGTCAGAGCAGACCTTCGAGCAATGAGTGCTAAAATCATATCTCGCAGCATGAAGGGATTGGCGCGCCTGCCTTCTCCCGGCTATTCTCTTCGGTTGCCTCGAGTCGGATTCACAGTTTAGTTTGGTTCTTTCCCATGGTTACCTCCGACTTGATCTCCCGCGCGAACCCCTGGCTCAACGACATCGTTTCTTATATCCCAGGCAAGCCGATCGATGATGTCGCCCGTGAGCTGGGGCTGCCGCCAGAGAAAATTGTTAAGCTTGCCTCGAACGAAAACCCAATTGGGCCGTCGCCTAAAGCCGTGGCGGCAATGACCGAGGCGTTAACCAAGGCGCACTTCTATCCCGATGGGGGAGGCTATCATCTGCGTATGGCGATTGCGAAAAAGTTCGGGTTGGATATCTCGAACGTCGCGCTCGGAAATGGTTCCAACGAAATCATCGAGTTCATGGGACACGCTTTCCTGACTCCGGGAGACAATATCGTGGTAGCGGATCATGCGTTTGTGATCTACAAGCTCATGGCTCATCTCTTCGGCGCCTCGGCGATCGAAGTGCCCGACCCGGGTTTAACCGCCGATGTCGACGCCATGATCCGCGCGATCACACCTCGGACCAAGTTGATTTATGTCGCCAATCCGAACAATCCAACTGGTACCATGGTGGGGACTGTGGAGCTGGATCGACTAGTGAAAGAGGTTCCGTCGAATGTCGGGATTGTGCTGGACGAAGCCTACTACGAATTTCTGCCGAACCCTCCCGATACTCTGCGCTATGTCCACGAAACCGGTAACGTGATTTTGTTGCGCACGTTTTCCAAGATCCAGGGTCTCGCCAGTCTGCGGATCGGGTACGGTTTAGCGAATCCGGAGCTGATCAAACTAGTGGCTAAAACCCGCCAACCATTCAATGCGAACGCGATCGCTCAGGTGGGCGCGATCGCCGGTCTTCAGGACGAGGAGCACCAACAAAAGACGCGCGATTTGACCCTGCAAGGTGTGGCTTTCCTTCAGGCCGGCTTCGACAAACGCGGTCTCGAGTATGTGCCCAGCTCCGCCAATTTCGTGTTGGTTAAGGTCGGCGATGGGAAAGCCATCTTCGAAAAACTGCTCCGTCGCGGAACGATCGTGCGCGCCACCGGCGAATACAAGCTACCCGAATGGATCCGAGTTAGCGTCGGTACCATGGAACAGAACCGACGATTCTTTGAGGATCTGGATGCGGTGATGGCAGGGTAGAATAGCCGCAAAAAGGTACAAAAGGCGAAAAAATATCCGTCTCGACCTCGAAGGAAATGTGCTCGGAGATCAGTCTGCCTAACAATAAAATAATTTGTTTACTTATCGTGAATTCCCACCTAGTATCTGCCTTGTGACGAGAGAAGAGATTGCCGACATCATCAAGCCGGACGCGTTTTCACCCTTTGTTATCGTTACCGGTTCCGGCAGTCGTTTCTCTGTCAATCATCCCGACTTCGTTGACCTGCCTCCCATTCCTGAGGAGGTGGATCCAGACGTCCCGTCCTTTATGATCGTCTACACGAAGAATGGGGTACCACGCTTCATCGCGCTTGAGAACATTCAAGAGATCGAGTTCAGGCCGGCGGCGCAGTGATCGTGCTTTGCCTTGATCCGCCTTTCGTCGGCATCGAACGCGGGTTATCGCTGGTTCATAGTGACCCGCCCTCTTCTCTGAGCCTCAAATCGAAATCTGCGTAATCTGTGTAATCTGCGGATCTTATTGCTGTTTTTGGTCTATCTTTGTGGCCTTTGTGAGCTTGCTGTGAAATTAATTTATGCCACTAGACGACACTATCGCTGCTATCTCGACTGCGGTCGGGGAAGGTGCCATCGCTGTGCTGCGGGTGTCTGGCCCTGAGGCGGCAAGCCTGGTAGCGCGGATATTTCGAGGGGCTGCCGCTCCGGAAAAAATGGAACCTCGGCGGAGTTATTTCGGCGAGATCTATGACGCCACTGGCCTGATCGACCAGGTCCTGCTTACTATTTTTCGAGGTCCACAGAGTTATACCGGGGAGGATCTTGTTGAGATCAGCTGTCACGGCGGAATTCTAGTCACCCGCAAGATCTTATCGTTGCTGTTGAACGCAGGAGCGCGTTCGGCGGAGCCGGGTGAGTTCACTCAGCGTGCTTTCCTGAACAGCAAAATGGATCTGACTCAGGCGGAAGCCGTCATGGATTTGATCAGGGCTCAGACCGAGTTGGCATTGCGGGCGGCTAACGAACAACTCGCTGGGCATTTGGGACGCGAGCTCACCAAGATTCAGGACGAGCTGCTCACCACGCTCGCTCATATCGAGGCGTATATCGATTTTCCCGATGAAGGGATCTCGCCTGAGACCGGTAAAATGCTACTTGATCGCCTCGAAGAAAGCGGCGGCAGTTTGGCTAAATTGGTTGCTACCGCCGATCAAGGTAGAATTCTGCGCCACGGCTTACGCACGGTAATCTACGGTGAACCCAATGTCGGAAAATCCAGCCTGCTGAATCTGTTGCTGGGTTACGATCGAGCAATCGTGAGTGAGACTCCGGGTACCACTCGGGATACCATCGAAGAAACCATCAACGTCCGCGGTATTCCGGTCCGATTGATTGATACTGCCGGTAAACGTTCGTCCAAAGACAGCATTGAGCAGGAAGGTATCCGCCGGACTGAGCTCCAACTAGCTCAAGCGGATCTCGTGTTACAGGTGGTGGACGCCAGCCTGCCTCTTGTGGAGCGCTGCCTCGCTTGCGAGGCCGAAGTGGGGAATGTCGGGACCGCGAAGCAAAAGAACCGCATTCTTATATTGAATAAGGTAGACCTTGGGATACACCCCGATTGGGAATCCAGCCCTGGTGTCAGGTTTTCTTGCCGGACGAGGGAAGGGGAAGAGGCGCTGAACCAAGCCATCTGGGACTTTGTGATGACCAGCGGTCTTAGCAGTCAGGACTTCCGAATTGCCATCAGTGTCCGCCATCAAGCTTGCCTGCAAAAGGCAATTACCGATCTGGAGGCGGCGAAAGCAGGCTTAGCAAACAACCAGTTGCCAGAGCTGATTTCGATCGAGCTCCGAGGCACGCTCGATGCCATCGGCGATGTCATTGGGCGACATGATACTGAAGATCTCCTTGGTAGGATCTTCAGCGAGTTCTGTATCGGGAAATGAGAGCGCGAATAGCTGCGAATTGACACGAATGAAAAACCTTAACCGGCCAAGCCGTGGAGCGCTGCCTCGCTTCCGCCTTCGCAAAGCCTACGGCGCGACAGGTTGCGAGGCCGTTGTGTAACGTACCGATTCGAGGCTTGAGCCTCTAGCCCGGACGTGCGACCGGGGCAAGACATTTACGGGAAGGTTGGTATCGCTTAGAATTAATTAAATGCTTCCCCTTCACCGATAGCCAACGCTCGGGCGACGTTGTCCAGACTACCGATCAGAAGCCGGCCTAAGTCGAATCTCCGAGTGCGAAATCTTCGACGGCGACGATTCTGTGCTCTTCCCATGATGTCAACACAGCAGTGACACAAGCGATGGATGATAAAATAGTGCTGGCACCGGAGCCTGGCCCTAAATGGCGATCTGTGGCTCTTTTCGGGCTAAAATGCTTAGCTTAATTTTCGAAACTTCACTAACTTGTCTTTGTGACGCGTATAGCGGACGAACTTGAAAAGA
>JAFAHI010000295.1 GCA_019237325.1 Verrucomicrobiota bacterium
CCGGGTTTTTCTATGCGATGGAATATGTTGATGGGGAAACGGTCGAACGGCGAGTGCAACGCACCGGGCCAATTCGTCTCGATCTTTCCCTGCGGATTGTACGTCAAGTTACCCGCGCGCTCATCGCTGCCGAACGACAGCGGCTAGTCCATCGCGATATTAAACCGTCAAACATTATGCTCGTTCACAGCGAGGACGACGAGCATATCCAGGTAAAAGTAATCGATTTTGGGTTAGCAAAGTCATTGGTGAGCAGCGCTGATTTATCTGGCGCCATCACCGTAGGAGGGTTTGTCGGCACTCCCCATTTTGCGAGCCCGGAACAGCTCAAAGAACAGAACGTCGATCTGCGGTCGGACATTTACTCTCTGGGCGCAACTCTGTGGTTCATGATCACCGGCCAGCCGCCATTCCGGGGATCAATCGCGGAAGTTATCTACGATCATATGGCGGTCCCACCGTCGGAAGAAGTTCTGCGGCAGATGCCTGCGCCCGTCGCTGAGCTCCTTCGAAAAATGCTGGCTAAGGCCCCGGAAGACCGGTTTCAAAGCCCACTCGAACTGAGTCAGACCCTGGATCAATTGCTTAAGGAAGTCGAACCGATCGCGGCGACGACCACCGTTACCATCCCCGGAGCGCAACCTCTAGTTACTTCGGAATCTATCTTTTCTACCGGACAGATCATCGCGAATCGCTACGAAGCCAAGCAGAGGTGGAACGCAGATACGTCGGTGTTTCAAGCGGTTGATTTGCAGAATCATCAACCTGTGGGGCTAAGAGTTTTTCTCCCAAAACAGCTTCCGATTTCTGACCCCAGAGAGGCCGAGAATTTCTATTTCCTTCGTGACATCCGCCACCCGAACTTGGTGGTAATTCAGAACGTCGAACAATACGACCACGCGCTGGTAGTCGTCAGTGAATGGATTCATGGATTTACCCTATTGGACCTGCTTCGGGTACGCCGCGAGCTTACCTGGCCGGAAGTGCTGGTTTTGGTTAGACCATTCGCCTCCGTCTTGGATTTTCTGACCGATCGCCAAGAACTTAAAGGCGTTATTAAGCTCCGAAAAACGTTCGTCGCGTTTGCTGAGAAAACTGCAGACGTAGAAAGCTTGCAGCACAGCCTAATGAGTTCCTGGCCAACTTATTCTGTCAAAGCGGACACTCTCGATCTCTGCACCGATGTGCAGCCGGCTGAACCCACAGAAACACTGGTTACAGGATCGAACTTGGTTTTTTCAGATCATCCTATCCGGCAGTTAGCCGCCTTACTGTATGAGCTTCTGGGCGGCGCGGCGAACCCTTCCGGCTCAGCCGCCGGCGTCTCGCGTTTTGCTCCGTTGCCCAAGCTGACCGAAAACGGTAATACCGTCTTGCGCCGCGCATTGCTGGACCCGGACTATTTCCCGTCCGCCGTGGACTTTTTTGCAGAGTTGGAACGATTTAATCGCCGCGATTACCATTCAGAAGCGATCAAATATGCGGTTGACGCTCCGCTGCCGAAGTTAGCGGTTGCTCCCACTTTCGCGCCCAAAGAGGCTCCGCCGGTTCAGCAAGAATTTGCCCCGGTATTGACACTCCGGGAGGTTACGCCGGGCAAAGATCCTGCCCCGGCTCCGCCGCCTCGAGTTGCCCCAAGCCAGGTGGCCGAAGTGATCCCGCCGTCGCGCCCACCCAGACGGTTCCGTGGCCCGATTGCCCTTATTCTATGGGCGTTGGCTGCAGCCGGACTTGGGTTCCTTGGTTTCAAAGTCTTCGAGCGTTTTTCACCCGGATTGGTCGGTCAAGGAGCCACCACCGGGACATTTTCGATTTCATCTTCGCCACCGGGAGCAACCGTACACTGGCAAGGACGCGAGATCGGCAAAACACCGCTGGCCAACTACGCCTTACCGCCGGGTGATCAGGTCATTGAACTTGAGATGCCCAGCTATCTCACACGTCCGATTGAGTTCACTGTGAAGGACGGGACAACTGCCGATCTCGGCGTCATCACTCTGACTAAGCAGTCCGGAAAGATTCGGCTAACCACAACTCCGAGCGGTGTTGCGTTTAAGATCAGTGGGCCGGAGCAGCGAACGGTCTCCGGGAGAACGCCTGCCAGCTTTGAGGACCTAGCGGTAGGGGAGTATGAGATCACCCTCAGTCAGCCGGGCTGGCCGGACTACTCAGAAACCGTTGAGCTCACGGCCAATAACCCGGTTGAGATCAACCACATCTTTCGGGGTACAGATGTCACTCTCAGCAGCGATCCACCCGGGGCCAGCATTTTTCTTGGTAAGACCAAGTTAGGAGAAGCCCCGCTAACGGTGAACTTGCCCTCATGCCCGTTGGAAATCACCTCGCAGTATGGGCAACTGGCGCCGGTTACACAAAATATTAACCCGGATCCGCAATGGGTTACCGCGGTTCAGTTTAAGCATGCTTACGGAACCCTGGCGATCAGCAGCGACCGGTCAGATGCGCGCGCGTTTATTGACGGCAAAGAAATCGGGCGCCTACC
>JAFAHI010000576.1 GCA_019237325.1 Verrucomicrobiota bacterium
GCCTTGTGTTCATTCAGAAGATCATCTACCAAGCTCCAGATCTGGTCTAAATCCAATTCGGCCGCGGTGTGAGGATCTAGCATGGCGGCATGATAAATGTGTTCCCGTTTGCCGCTCAGTATTGCTTCCACGGTAAGCGATTGAACATTGATGTTAGTCTGCATTAAGGCGGCTAAATGCGGAGGTATGACGCCGATCTGGACCGGTTGAATCCCGTTCTTGTCGACCAGGCAAGGCACTTCTACACAACAGCCGTGGGGCAGGTTAGAAATCAAGTCACGGTTTTCCACGTTACCGTAGATGACTCGAGGTAGGCCAGTCTCCAAACTGTGGATGATGGCCGATCCGTACTCGACGCTTCGCTCGATTTCTAGAGGCGAATCCGCTTTTTCTAAGGTGTCTCGCAATTGTTGCCAACCGGCAATCTGCCTTTCGCAACGCCGGGGATATTCATCCAAGGGGATATTATACCGTGCAATCAGATCTTCTCTGCCTCGCTTAATATACCAGGGAACATATTCAGAGAAGTGCTCGCTAGATTCGGTTACGAAATAGCCTAACCGCTGCAGCATGTCGTATCGGACCCGATTATCCGCCGGCACTCTGCCCTCCTCTATGACTCGGTGAATCAGTGGGTATAGATCTTCACCGTTTCGTTCGAACTTCAGATAGAAAGCTAGATGATTAATCCCGGCTACGACATAGTTGATCTCCGACACTGGGATACCAATGTCATCGGCGAGTTCGCTGGCAGTGTGCTGTACACTATGGCAGAGACCGATCGTCGTTATTTTAGTCGCCCGAGCTAAGGCCCAACAATTCATCGCCATCGGATTGACATAGTTTAGGTGCACGACGTCCGGGCAACGACGCTCCATTTCCTGGCCCATCGCAATCAGAACCGGGACTGTACGCAGAGCACGCATGATCCCACCAATCCCCAGTGTGTCTGCGATGGTCTGGCGCAGACCATATTTTTTGGGAATCTCAAAATCAGTGACTGTGCAAGGACGGTAGCCACCGACCTGGATCATGTTGATGGCATAAGTCGCGCCATCGAAGGCGTGTCCTCGGTCGGTAGTTATCTCGATCTCCGAAGCGATCTTCAGTTGCTGGGCGATTCGCTGAGCAACGATTTCGGATGTCCGGAGTCGTTCGCCGTCGATATCGAAGAGGCAGATTTGAGAATCTGCTAACTCCGGAAACGATAAAATGTCTACGAGCAAATTCTTCGCGAAGACCGTGCTCCCGGCGCCAATAAAAGTTATTTTTCGTTTTGATGTGCTGTGGGTCATAAGAGTCTGGTTAGTTGGTGGTGGCGTTCCGGGGGGCGGGAGGTGGCTTCAGGGAAACTAGTGGACGAAGTGGACAGAGTGGACGCAGTCGACAAAAGTGGAGACGGTGCGGCGCCGGCGGCCAGCGGCCGCGGCGCAGAGTTCCTCACTACTTGTTCCGGCGGCCGCCGGATTATTCGGCTACTGGAACAGGGCGTTTACCTCCGTGCTGGCAGCTTTGAAAGTGGAGGCCGCATCCGCTCCATTCAGATAAATGGCATCAAAGGCGGCTTTCATAATTCGGTTGATGTCGCTGGCGTGATCCGTGATTGGGAATAGAAACGTGGCCTTAGGATCGGTGGCTTCTTCGACGAAGGCTGAGACGTCGACTCCTTTTGCTGCCATTTTGGTTTTGGCAATCTCGGTGGCCTCAGGCACAGCCGGAAAGACTACACCGTAGCTTCCCACAATCTTCTGGGCTTCAGGTGAAGCCAGGAACCTTACCCACTTCCACGCCTCTTCCTGATGTTTACTGCCAACCCAGATTGAGTCGGCCAGACCGTTAAACATGGTCCGGCGCCCAATCGGACCTTTTGGTAATGGGGCAAACCCGATGTCGAATTTCGCGTTTTCGGTGTACCAATGCACCATCCAATCGCCGTCTAGCCCCATGGCGCCCTTTTGCGCCGCGAACAGACCGCTATTACCCGCTTGGCGAGCATTGGCGGCCGGTACGATAATCCCCTTTTTCATCTCATCGGCAATCCATTGGATCGTCTCTGCCAACTTTGGATCATCATAGTTCAAATGGGTCGCCCAGGGACCATCGTTGAACTTAAAACCGTCCGAGACGGCGAAATGGCTCCATTCCACTTGCCCGTAGCCATCGACACTCCCGTTAATTAACAAGCCATATTGCTTAACGTTCTTGGGGTCGAATCCCGGCTCCGTGGCGTTCTTGCCATTTGCATCGATGGTCAGTTTCGCAAGTACCTGGCCGAAGGTACCGCCATCTTTGGGATTCCAATCCAGGTCCCACAAAGACTTCGGATCGATGCCAGCCTTAGCTAACATCGCTTTGTTGTATACGATCCCGATCGTGTCCCAGTCCTTAGGCAAACCATATTGTTTACCATTGCGACCCCAAACCTTCACGAGATCACCCAGATAAATGTTAGTGGGCACTTTATCGCGAGCAATGTAAGGGCTAAGATCGACCAGCAAATTATTCTCGATAAATTCCGGATATCGCGCCAGATGGTCCGTGATCACGTCCGGAGCCGTCCCTGAGACAAAAGCCGTG
>JAFAHI010000500.1 GCA_019237325.1 Verrucomicrobiota bacterium
CGATAGCGCGGTAGATACGACCAGCCTCCTGCATGGCCAATTGAAACTTCCGAGCCGCCGCTCGTAAGCCGGCTTCACCAATTTCGAATGGACGATCGATACCGGGAATAGAAAGAGTTTCGCCAAAGCGGCGCGCCGTCTTAACGAAATTTTCTTCGGCCTCGGGTGTAGCCGCCTGGCCGGCAAAATCCGCTACATCGATGGTGAAAAAATTGCTCGCCGAAATGAACCCTTCCACATTCTTCAGGCTGATGTGATCAGCGTCCACATAATAGGCACCGGTCCAGCCCAGCGCCTTCACCGCGGCATCGGATTCTGCCCGGACATCCGCCGGTTTTGTTTTAATCAGGGTGTGCTCCCGGTATGATTTGTTCCAGACCGGAAAAACATTAATTCCCGCTGCTTTCGCCCGAACTAGCGCTTCGAGCTGGGCGCGACCTTGCCGGGCGAAACGGTCGCCAATGCCGACGGTATAAGGTTCAATGCTTAACATGGTGCAAAAATTGGTCTTACCACTTGACCTGTCGATAATGGATGACGCCGGCAGTGTCAAACGGAGGGAGGGGTAGGGCGAAAACCCGACTTCGCAAAGCCTACGTCGCGGCCAACCTCAAGGCGTGACGTAGGCTTTGCGAAGTCGGGTTTTCGCCCTACCTTTGCGTTCTTTACGTTCGTTTGCGGCTATTCCTTTCAACAGCTATACAAAAGCTTTTCTCACTCCCGGGCTGAATGTACTCTCCCGACAATGGCGTTTCGCGTCATATCCCCGCGCCGCATCTATCAAGAGATTGCTCTCCAGATCCGGACTCATATTGAGAGCGGCGAATTCCCCAGCGGATCGCGATTACCTTCCGAACGAGAACTAGCGCAACAGCTTAAGGTTTCTCGTCCATCAGTCCGAGAAGCTTTGATTGCGCTGGAAGTGGAAGGTCTAGTGGAAGTACGGACGGGTTCTGGCGTCTTCGTATGCAAACCGCAACGCGCTTTCCCGTATCACGCACCCAGCGAAGGACCCCTAGAAATTATGCGCGCGCGCATTGCCATCGAGGGTGAAACCGCAGCCATGGCCGCACGCCACATCCGGGCTCGCCAAGTGCGAGAAATGGAGAACATCCTTGAAAGCATGGATCCTGACCTGAATCAGCAAGGGTCCTATCTCCCAGGCGACCGTGCATTCCATCTTTATATTGCTGAGATCGCCGGGAACGGCGTTCTGGTCCGCATTGTGGCCGAGCTGTTCGACGCTCGCCATTCTCCGTTGGGACTACAATTCGAAAGACATTTTGAGAACACTCGTACCTGGAGACAAGCTCTGGCAGAGCACAAACTGGTCGTAAAGGCGCTTGCGTCCCGCAACCCGGAGTCAGCTCGACAAGCCATGCAAAAGCATTTGCGCAATTCACATAACCGATTGACCCGCCAGATCGAAGGCAGCGCGTCGACTCGAACATCATAACTATGCAAATTAACTGCGTTTGTGACGCTAAAGCGATACTAGGTGAAGGCCCATACTGGGACGTGACTGATCAACTGCTCTATTGGGTGGATATTAAAGGATGCAAAATTCACCGGTTCGATCCGGCGACCGGCAAGGATGAAACCTGGTCCACACCTGAAGTCGTCGGTTCGCTGGCGGTTCGAGCAAAGGGTGGGTTGGTGGTGGCGCTGCGATCCGGTCTCTATTTCTTCGACCTGACAACGGGTCAGGCCACCCCAGCTGTTTTGCCGTCCGGCCATCCCGAACACAATCGGTTCAATGATGGGAAGGCAGATCGCCAGGGCCGGTTTTGGGCCGGTAGTATGGATGACTTGGAAAAGCAGCCCAGCGGCGGTTTATTCCGCTTAGACACCGACCTGAAATGCCAGCAGCTGGTTGACCAGATCACCATCTCCAACTCGCTTTGCTGGAGCCCTGACAGCCGCACGCTGTATTATTCTGATAGCTGTCAACACAAGGTCTGGGCTTGGGACTTTGATGCCGACTCTGGCGAGATTTCAAACCGCCGCGTTTTTATCGAACTGCCTTCAGCTGACGGAGCCCCTGACGGGGCAACGATCGATTTTGAAGGTTACTTTTGGCTTTCGGTGTGGGGTGCGTGGGAAGTCAGGCGTTACGATCCAGATGGCCGGCTGGACCAAACCGTAAGGATGCCCGTCCAACAACCGAGCTGCCCAATGTTTGGCGGACCGCAGTTGGACACGATTTATGTAACATCGGCTTCCAAAGGCCTGTCAGAGAAACAGCTTCTGCAACAGCCGCAAGCCGGTAGCCTGTTTGCGTTCCAGCCAGGAGTGAAAGGGCTGCCGGAAATGCGGTTCCAAGGGTGAAGAAATAGCCGCAAAAGATCGCAAAGAACGCAAAGAATTGGGGCGAGGCTCACGAAAGGCCCCCAGATTTTGCCAGAGGGTTTGGTGTACCCACGCTGAATGGTGTCGTTATGACTTGGAGCGCGCCGAGCCGTGGTCTATCACGCGCCACGGCTCGGCGCGCTAATCGGCCCTATTCGCAGGTTGGTTAAGGTTCCATGCGCATTATCCTTGCGGGAATCGCTAGACTTTTGGGAGCCTCGCCCCACCAATTCTTGCGATCCTTGCAGCTAGCGCTTACTTCCAAAAGAAGCCAGGCCGCACTCTTTGGATCGGGCGATTTCCAATTCTGTATTGGCGGCTTGGTCCCTTTCACTTCACTGCCATCGTTTGCCTGCCAGCGAGGTCCTAGCGAATGAAGGCCGGCCAGTTGGTCGTCTAAAGTCTCCAGCTTCGATTCGGGGCGAAAGCCAGGAGTAAGGCCGGTCGCGCTGCGCAATGAGCCCTTCGTTGATCTGTCGTCCACCCTGCGAACGGAGGGGAGCCGCATTACGCGTTTTGATTACCGTCCGTGTTGTTCCATACACGGCGCTTCACGTCCCAACCGTGTGTTAGCCGCGGCTCCCTGAGTCGCGTGACCAGACATATCATCAAACGTACAACGTCTAGCGGCGGTTCTCAGGGGCGTCGCTCTTTTGCGGCGATTCCCTTCCCCTACTTCAGCCGATCGAATGTCTTTTGCAGGATCTCGAGGTCGCCCGCGTGATTGAGCTTGGCCCGGCTGGACTCGACCCATTTTTGTTCCAGCGCATTTTTAGTCGGACGATCGATCTCGTAGAAAACTCCAAACAGGCCGGGAAACGCCACATCTGCTAACCGGTAAGCAGCGATTTCGTCAGTTACATCGTGACGAGCTTCGTCTTCCGGCGAGTCGTCCCATTTCTTCTCATCGATCACTTTGAACTCACCGCCTTTGCGGGGGTTGCCAGCGTCAAATGCACCCGGGAAAAACTCAATACACTCAGACAGGCACTCGATTACGGAGAAGCCATCATGATCCATCGCTCGCTCCATCATTTGAATCATGTGATTGACCTGGGATGCGTGAGTCCGGGCAACGAAGGTAGCGCCTGCCGCAATCAGTTTCTTGATTGGGTTAACCGGATGATCGATGACTCCGGTCGGATCGGTTTTTGATTTGTAGCCGATCGGCGAGGTTGGCGATGTCTGTTTTTTGGTCAGGCCATAGACGAAATTGTCCATGATGACATAGGTCAGATTGACATTTTTCCTGGCGCCATGGTCCAGGTGATTACCGCCGATCGAGAGTCCGTCACCGTCGCCACCGAATAGAAAGACGTGCAAATCCGGACGCGCTAAGCTGATCGCTGAAGCCAGCGGAACTGAGCGTCCATGAATAAAGTGAGCGCCGTGAGTGTTGACGAAGTAGGGAAATCGGGAGGAACAACCGATTCCGGCGAGCGTCACGATATTTTCGTGAGGCAACTGCCGCTTCTCTAAGACTTTATAGAATGATGCCAATACGGCGAAATCGCCGCAGGCAGGGCACCAGGTAGGATGATCGGCGGTAATCGCCTTTTTCGTTAGTTTCTCGCGTTCGGGCGCAACCGGAGGAACGGCATCAATTGGGTTCATTTAAGGGCTCCTTCCAAAATTTCGCGAACTCGGAATGTTAAGCCATCGGTCTTAGTGAAGCTTTCAATCTTGGGATTACAGAAGCGCGCTCTCAACAATGTGGCCATCTGGCCGTACCCATACAATCCTTGGTCGTTCATCTCCACGACCACGATACGTTTGAAGCGTTCGAAGACCGCTTCCAAGCCCGTTGGCAACGGATGGAGATGCCTCAGATGCAAAGAACTGACGCTCTCACCGCGGTCTCGGGCTTGATTTGCGGCTTCTGAAATCGGGCCATAAGTGGAGCCCCAACCAATCAACAGAGTTTCGCCTTCCTGCTCGCCGTGAACCGGCGGAACCGGTAGCTCGTCAGCTAACTGTTGATATTTCTTGCGCCGCTTTGCCGTCATAGCGGAATGCATCCGGGCTGACGCTGTCGGATGCCCCATTTCGTCGTGCTCGAGACCGGTCATGACTGGATATTTCCCATCCAACATCCGGGTGCCTGGTGGTGCGTGCTGCGTGATTTGTTCCAACGGATATGGCTTCGTGCCGGGCGGCCGCGGGCTCATATCCGGCTTCGGATTCACCATCACTTCTGACAAATTCGGCTCATCAAATGCTTCGATCCGGGTTGCGAGCGAGCTGTCACTAAGGATAAAAACTGGGGTGCTATACTTGCGAGCGATTCGGGCCGCCTCAATCGCGATGTAGAAACAGTCCTCAACGGTGGCAGCGGCCAAAACCACTCGAGGGCTATCACCGTGGCCACCGAATACGGCTTGATGCAAATCGCTTTGCTCAACATTTGTCGGGAGTCCGGTGCTGGGCCCGCCACGCTGCACATTCACTACGATCAGCGGAATCTCGGCCATCGACGCCCAACCAATGGCTTCAGCCTTCAGTGAAATTCCTGGACCGGCACTCCCGGTTACCGCCAACCAACCGGAATAAGAGAACCCCAATGCTAGCGAAACGGACGCTAGCTCGTCCTCCGCCTGCACAAACAGACCGCCGTACTTGGGGAATTCTGACCGCAGAATTTCCATTACTGACGACCACGGCGTAATCGGGTAACCCGCTCCGTATCGGACACCGGCCGCAATCAAGCCGTAAGCCAAAGCCTGATTGCCATCCATGGTTACCTGCGCGCACTCTGATTTCCGCGGACTCGGCTCAAACTCGTACAAATGGGTTAGAACATTCCCAACCGGATAAGCGTAGCCTGCTTGAAAGGCGGTTATGGCGGTGTTGACCACACTCTCGTCTTTTCCACCGAAGCGTTCCCGGATCAGCGCCTTGAGCTTGTCGGCGTTTAGCCGGAAAATGCCGGTCAATAACCCGAGAACGAAAATGTTCTTACCCTTATCTTTGGCCGTACCGCCTAAAGCCTCCACCGTAAGACCGGTGATCGGGACGCCAACATAAACAAAGCGTTTATCTTCGAGATTCGGCTGAACTTGATCCGAATCGTAGAGTAAGACGCCGCCTTCTCGGAGGAAATAGATGTGGTCCGTGTAGCTATGCTGGTAAAAAGCTACCAGAAAATCCGCTTCGTCACCGGCGGATAACACTTCACCTGACCCGATCCGGACCTGGAAAATGGATGGTCCACCAGAGATCGTGGAAGGAATAGTCATGTAGGTCATGACTTCCTGAGCGCTTCGTCCGGCGAGGCGGGCAAGGAAAGCGCCGGCGGTCTGGATACCGTCTTGCGAATTGCCCGCCAAACGGATGACCGCGTCGCGGATATGCTCTGGTCGCAGGTCGGCACGTCCTGCGGAAGTCGGAGTAGCCGATTCAGGCAAAACTGGGGAGGAACTCACGGTGTGGGGTTTGGGAACGCTAATAGAACAGATGGGTTGTTGTCAA
>JAFAHI010000512.1 GCA_019237325.1 Verrucomicrobiota bacterium
GCGCGACCTTCTTGACTTTGATCCTGGCAAATCCACTGATCCCAGGCTTTAATTTTAAGTCCGGGTTTTTGATGGTGATGTACGCAGTGAACGTCCGGGTCTTTGGATCGGTTCTCGGGTCAATGTGCTCGACCGTGCCCTCGAAAGGGACCCCCGGAAAAGAAGGGAAAATGATCTCCGCGCTCTGGGTTCCCTTAACGTAGCCAACCATCTCTTCTGGAATCTGGGCCAGAAAATATACCTGATCCAGGTCACCCAACTGAAACAAAACCTGATCGACCTGAATTCTTTCACTTGGGTTAACAAACCTGGCTAGTACAATGCCGTTAACCGGAGACTTAAATACCGTAAACTCTAAATCCAATTGGGCATTGACCAATGCAGCATCCGCTTGGCCCTCCGCTGCCTTTGCCTGAGCTAATGCAATCTCCGCCTGTTGGATCTCGAGTGTTGAAGCCAAGCCTTTCTTTTGCAATTCTTGCTCAGCGGTTAAGCCTTGTGCGCTCTTCTCGATGGAGGTTTTGGCCGCAGCTGACCGCTCTTCCGCCTCTCGGAGGTCCGCCTCAAATTCTCGGCTGTCGGCTTTCATTATCTGTTTTCCCTTGGAAACCAGATCACCGATATTGACCATCACGTTGTCAGCCGTCGACGTAATGCGGGAGCTTACATTGACCGTATCGTGCTGCAGAACCTCGCCACTGCCCCCGATCGTCTCCTCGATCGTGGTCACCTTGGCCGGGACCGCTTCAACAGGGAGTGGTTGTGCTAGAAGGCGGGCAGGTCCTTGATTAAACCGTAAATTGTAAAAAACGGCTGCCAGTGCCAGTACACCGGCTACTAGCAACATCAGGCAAACAAATATGATCGTAAGGACAATCCGACTCTTCTTTTTCTTTTCCATCACGTGGCGACCCCGAAGAACCGCTCCCTAATTTGAGCCTATGACTAGGCCCGTTCTCGTTCTGCGGTTCACTCGGAGTGCAATCGGTGCAGGAGGCTAGCAGATGTCCTGATATCGTAAACAAAAACTAGAGGAATTCTTCGCCCACTTTTCCGGCGAATTTTGCGCAAACGCATCTGCTACTTATCGGGAGTGGCGGCCTTGCGAAGACTTCTAAAATAGGGACCCAGAAAACTCAGCGCTTCCTTGGCCGCGGCTAGCTCGCCCTTGGAGAACGATCGGGCGCCAAACAGAAACGCAAGGTAAACAACCCCACTGAGAACAAAGGTTAGGAGTCGCGGTGCCAGCTGACCTGTCTCTCCAAAATACTTCTGACCGAGGTATAAGGTTGCTCCCATAGCTAGCGCGGCGATCGTTGGCTTGAGAAAGCTATCCACTATTGATGCTCCAATGCCTCCCCAATCGAGCATCAGGATGAATAGCCCGAACGGCAGGATCTCGCACCAAGCTGCAATAATACAGGCACTCATGTAACCGAATTTTGGGATCAGCCAAAGCTCGAATCCAAGCCGAAGTACGAGCGCAATCCCCGTTGCCAGGAAGAAGCTGCGTTGCCGGCCAAGCGCAGTGAACACGTATGGAAAAAGCGCAGACACAAACATTGGCACAAAGGCTAGACCAAACCACTGCAGTGCCGCTGTAGAAGCCAAAAACTTCGCTCCCAATAGAGTTCGTATGACTGTTTCGGGCGCAAATATAAAAACAACGGCGCCCGGTGCGCCCAGGCAGATTAACCATTTTAGCGCTTGCCGGTACGAACTCCAGAACTCGGGTAGCGACGTTTTAGCTTGTCGCACGAGACCAGGATAAAGCGGCAACACCAGGATCATGGACAACAATCGGACCGCCAAAAGTAACCGGTATGGTCCGCCAAACAGCCCCACAGAATACGAATCGGCCAGCCAATAGAGTAACAACGAGTCGAGTTGCCACCCGGCCTGCCGTAAAAGAAGACCGCCACCCAGAGGGATGGCTTCACCAATCATGATTTTCCAGAGCTGAAAATCTTTTTTCAGCGAGACCCAGAGCTGAAAGCGCCAACCAACG
>JAFAHI010000573.1 GCA_019237325.1 Verrucomicrobiota bacterium
GCGATCACTGCATCCAATATATGGTCGCGGTTCCACTGATTCGAGGCGAGCTGACAGCGGAAGACTACGAAGACGCTGCCGCGGCCGATCCGCGGATCGATGGTCTGCGCCAAAAGATGGAAGTCATCGAGAACCCTGACTTCAGTAGAGACTATCTGGACCCGGACAAACGCTCGATCGGGAACTCGGTTCAGGTTTTCTTCCGAGACGGTTCCCCGACCGAAAAAGTCGTGGTTGAATATCCGATCGGCCATCCTCGCCGGAGAAAAGAGGGTGAACCAGTTTTGTTTGAGAAGTTCGAGACAAGTTTGCGAGGCAAAATCTCTGAAAAGAACTCCGGGCGAATCCTCTCTCTTTTCGCGGATTCACCGCGGCTATTGGACACGCCTGTGGATGAATTTATAGACCTGTTCGTGGTGTAGGGGACGGACCGCGAGTGGACACGAATAGAGCCGCGAATGGACACGAAATGCTGTGCCGAATGGACGGGAAGCTACGGCGGTGAATTGCCCCGCGCTAACCCATAAGTCCCATAATTCCCATAGGTCCCATTAGTCCTATCCGGGCCAGTACCCAGATGTCGCGAGTTTCACCGGCACCCGCCAGCACCCCACAGTTCCCAGTCGAGGACGAGGACGACGACGAGTACAAGAACGAGAGCCTACCAAGCTACGCTGCCAGCACACCGCGATTCGCCGACCGAACTTTGTCCACGGCGGTCGCCAGGATGCCGACTGCGGAAGATACTTCCTCTTCGGTATTGAACCGCCCAAGCGAAAACCGAAGGCTAGCCTGCGCACGTTCCGTCGAGAAACCCATCGCCTTGAGCACGTGAGATGGCTCCAATGATCCCGCGGTACAAGCTGATCCCGCCGAACAGCAAACCCCTTTCTGATCGAGCAGCATCAGTAAGCCCTCTGAGTTAGCACCTTCGATTGCCAGATTCACGGTGTTAGGCAACCGGTGCTCTGTATCCCCATTGATACGGACGCCGGAGATCCGCTTCAGCACCTCTTGCTCAAATCGGTCCCGCAAATCCCTTACTCGCGTGTTTTCTTCAGTGAGATGTTCCAAGGCTAGTTCAGCCGCTTTACCTAAAGCGACAATAGAAGCCGTATTTTCGGTGCCGCCGCGGCGTTTTTCCTCTTGGCTGCCTCCAATCAAAAAGGCATTGAATCGGGTGCGCCGATTCACATACAGCGCCCCCACGCCTTTCGGGGCGTGCAGTTTGTGTCCCGATAACGCGAGAAATTGAATATTGCCGGCTCGCAGATCGATCGGCACTTTCCCGACCGCCTGTACGGCGTCGGTATGAAAAATTGTCTGTTTGCTCCGGCAAATAGCCGCGATTGCTTCGATGGGGAAAAGCACGCCCGTCTCGTTGTTCGCCCACATCAAAGAAACAATGGCGGTGTCAGGCCGAATCGCCTGTTCCAAGGCGGCGAGATCCGGCAGGCCTCGTTCATCCACTTCGATCCAGGTGATCTCGTATCCACGCCGGGCCAATGCCTCCGCTTGTCTGAGGATCGCGCTGTGCTCGACCTTACTGGTGATAATGTGTTTCCGATCTCGATCGATCCAAAGCGTGGACTGAACGGCTGTGTTATCCGATTCGGTGCCGCAGCTGGTGAAAACAATCTCAGCGGGGTCGCAATGTAACAATGCAGCGACTTGTTCCCGAGCATGTTCCACCGCGCGAGCCACCTTTTTCCCAAACGAATAAGCACTGGATGGATTGCCGTATTGTTCCTTCAAGTACGGCAACATCGCGTCCAGCACCTGCGGATCGATGGCCGTGGTTGCGTTGTTATCGAGATAGATCATAGAAAAACTTCCTAAATTGCGAATGCACGCGAATTAACGCGAACAACGAATTTACTCCGAAGTGAGCATCGCGCCACGCGAGTTTATTGCGCGCGCCGTTCCCGCAAGTGCAGTCGAACCGCTCCAGATAATTGCCGATAAAACCAAGCTAATCTGGGTTGATCTGCGGTTGAGATTCCGTCATTCGTGTCCATTCGCGGTTGTTATTCGCGGTCCTTAATCCACCACCGAGTCGGCTTCCTTATCCGATTCTTCTACCTTCTTCTGATTGCGTGCGTGGCGCCAGTGCAAGAATACGTTCCGTGCATACAGCGGTAGAGGCAAAAGGTTGGAAATGATGCCCACCGAATCATGACGATAAAAGATAAAATAACTCGTGTAAATAATGCTACCTAACAAACTGATTTCCCAGAAACCCGGGGGAATTATGCTTTTCTTGGCTCTCTCTGAAGCGATCCATTGCCAAACAAAACGAAGCCCGAAGATCAAATTTCCGCTCCAGCCAATGATCTTCCAGGCGTTCACTTCAACCGCGGCGAGCTGTAAAATAGCCAAAAGCGACTGCATGCGCAGCCTATCGCATCGAATCTTTTTTGCCGCAACTGGAGCGCCTTGTGGAGCGCTGCCTCGCTTGCGAGGCCGTACGGCCGGAACCTGCTCACGGACACGACGCCACAAAAAATGAAAACCGGCGGCTGCAAGAGGTAGCCGCCGATCATGAGTTCGGCAGGAATTAACTCAGACGCCGCACCCACACCAGCTAAAACACCCAAAGCTTGAGCGATCAGCGATTAACCGGATCCAGTCGAGGCCGCTTGGGGCGTGGTGTTTTGGCCGGCTCATCGCCATCACCGTCATCGCGGTGATGGGGATCCAGGAATAGATCGAAGGCAATGAATAAAGCTTTGGAATGACGGGCGAACCAAAGATTAAAAATCGGTATAGGTGTAATTGCCAAAACCAAGGTCAGCCAGATAGGAAACCTGACCCAGAAATCGAAAATCAAATAGAGAGTTACTCCGATCAATGCGCCGCCGCCGTAATTGATCGAAGATTGAGAGAAGGAAATAACCAGGTTCGCGCTCGTATGGATAACCGCAATCTGGACAGCCGTCTAAGGGCATGAACCAATCCTGAAGGCTTCTGACCTTGTACCACGGAACAAAAATTGGCCGGCGTCCGCAAGTCGGGCATTTCCAACGAGCCGCATTGGCGATCATCCAGCAAAAACGCCGGAACGGATACCGAGGCGGCTCGCTTGCGCTGGATGCCATGGGGCAGCGTAATCAATGCCGTGGGCACCGTCAACGAACGGGGATGCCGAAACCGCGAAATCGCGAAACGGCGAAGGGGCGCAAAGCTCCACTCACGAATCGCCCTTGAGAGCCTCTCGGCAAAAGCGGTTTCGCCCATTCGCTCGCTCGCCCATTCGCACCTTCCCGGCGTTGTCGGCGTTCCCCTAGTGTTGTACGACTTATTCAGTTAGATTAATGTCTGATAATATCAAAATGCAGCGGGTTTTTGTCACTGGGTACGGGATCGTGTCACCTTTGGGTGGCGACAATGCGGAGAATCTAAAGAGTCTGCGGAGCGGGACGGATTGTGTTTCTCCGGTTACGGCTTTTGATGTTTCTAAGACGCGATGCCGCAGCGCGGGTCAGGTATCCGACGAATGGTTGAAAGAACCAATGACCCGAAAAAGCCGGCGACTGGATCGCAGCTCGTTGATGATGCTGCAAGCAACGCGTGAGGCGGTCCGGACCGCGGGCGACTTCTCTCCGGAAATCATGGTGATTGCCACGTCCAGCGGTGGGATGTCGAACGGAGAACGCTTCTACCGTTCATTGTTGGAACCAAGCAGTCGGGGCGGCGCGGCTCAGGCGGTGGCGAACTATATGGCCCAAAAGCCGGTTTTGGATGTTCAGGCGAAATTTGGTTGGCGGATTCCGGCGCAGATTGTTTCGAACGCTTGCGCCTCCGGCACCAACGCGATTGGGCATGCATTCCAATTAGTCCGGGCCGGCCTTTATGACTCGGTTATGTGCGGTGGTTATGACCCACTCTCCGAACTTGTGTTTACCGGGTTCGATTCGCTTCAGGCAGCCACTCCGGACAAGATCCGGCCCTTTGATCGGGATCGGAATGGATTGGTGCTGGGTGAAGGAGCGGCGCTACTAACGCTCGAATCTGAAAAGGCTGCCGCCGCCCGCCGTGTGACCGTGTTGGGCGAGATCGTCGGTTATGGTGTCTCCACCGATAACTATCATCTGACGCAACCCAATCCTTCCGGCATCGGCCCGAAACTGGCGATGGAAAGAGCGTTAGCGGACGCTCACCTCGATCCGGCCTCGGTCGATTATGTGAACGCACATGGAACCGCCACGGTTTTCAACGATGCCACTGAAGGAAAAGCCATCTCGGAACTGATGCCCGGTGTCGCCATCAGTTCCACAAAATCGATGATGGGCCATGCTTTAGGCGGCGCCGGAGCGATTGAGGCAGTTTTCAGTGTTTTGGCGATACTCCATCAGTTTATTCCCCCGAATATTAACTTCCGCCAACCGGACCCGGGTTGGACGTTTCGGGTGGTCGGCAACGCGGAGGAGCCGGCCAAGATCCGGCGGGTGGTCTCAAACTCTTTCGGCTTCGGCGGCGCTAACGCGACCCTCGTGCTACAGGCAGCGTAAATCAGAGCCTCGCGCAGAGGGCGCAACGGACGCGGAGGTGAAGAAAAGGAAATTCTCCTGTGCAGAGCACGGGTGAAGAACCTCACAAAAGAATGAGCGAGATTTTGCTTTTCTAGCTGGCTTTTGCCTACTTAACCTCTGCGTCCGTTGCGACCTCTGCGCGAGGCCTTTATTTTGGTGCGGTTGCCGCTTCGGCGCGCTAGAAAACTGTGGATCCTAAATTCGGTTTTTTTGTTCAAGGAGTTGGTGCGGTTACGCCGATTGGCGCCACCGCGAAGGAGACCTGGGATGAACTAGTCTTAGGCACAGAAGCAGTTCGCCAGCTGTTGCCAAAGGGATTCGGTGGACGCTCGTATTATTATAGCGCGGTACCGGCAAAGTTTACTACTGCCGCCGGCCGCCAGCCTCGGTTGCGGCGTTCGGGTGAAATCTCGCTGCTCGGAGTTAGTGCGGGGCTAGCAGCGTTATCGGATGCGGGAATCCCCTTAGAAGAGGCAAGCCGAGGATCGATCGTCTTCGCAATCGCCTGTGGCGGAGTTGATTATACCCGCCGTTTCTATCACGAGGTGCTCACGGAAGGGGCAAATGCCGCCAGCCCGCTTCTTTTCCCCGAAACGGTATACAATGCTCCTGCAAGCCATCTCGCAGCGCTGTTGAAGATCGATGGCCGCGACTACACCCTGGTGGGAGATTCTTCGGTTGGGTTATCGGCGCTCAACTTCGCATCCCAACTTCTGGCCATTGATCCGGCTCTTCCGTTTTGTGTCGTGGTAGGGGTAGAAGAGGCGGATTGGGTCTTGGCAGACGGATTTGCCACCTGGCGTATGGCCAGCAATCAATCCTCATTTCCGGTGTTTGGTCCCAGTGAAGGTACCATCTTAGCCGAGAGCGCCGCGGCCGTGGTGTTAAGCCGTTCGGGTTCGTTGCGTCTCGTTGGGACCTCTGCTGGCCTACCTTTTTTTTCTCAGAAAGAAGCTCCTGCTGCGCTGGCGGAGCTGGCGGCTCAAGTATGCGACGGGCGTACGCCGGCCGGTATTCTTTCCAGCGCAAATGGAACCTTTGCGGATCGAGTCGAAGAAGCTGTGTTCGCGTCCGGTTTTGCTTCAGTGCCGGTTTACGCTCACAAGCCTGCCATTGGAGATTCATTGGGCGCGAGCGCAGTGCTACAGCTGGTTTTGGCGAAGTTCGCGCTCGAACAACAAAAACTGCCACCAACTTTGCATGCCGGACACCGGCTGCAGACGGTGTCGCGAGCGGTCACCGACATGCACGGGGATGAAGTCTTAATCACCAGCGTCGGGTTCAATCAGCAAGTGAACGCAGCGCTGGTGGGTCGGTAAGGGCGACGCGGCGAAACAGCGAAGCGGCGAATGTGGCGATTGCCCCTTCGCCGTTTCGCTACTGCGCCCCATCGCCCATTCCCCCGGCTTGCAACCCACGCTGCCCCAGAGCATAATCGATCCATATGCCCGAAAATTCGGCTCCGGTGGCGAGGTCTTCGACGGTCGAGGACTACCTCGAGCAAATCCTCGACCTGATCAACACGAAGGGATATGCCCGCGTTGCCGATATCGCCCTGGGGCTCAAAATTTCTCAGGCCAGCGTGACGAACATGGTGCAGCGCCTCGATTCGGAAGGCCTCCTCAAGTACGAGAAATATCGCGGTCTCGTTTTAACGACCGCTGGGGAGACACTGGCCCGGAACATCATGCAGCGGCATCAATTGCTGACCGATTTTCTAAGAATGCTCGGAATCGACGAGGAGGTCATTTATCACGATGTGGAAGGAATGGAACACCACATCAGTCCACAGACGCTACGCGCAATCGAGGCCCTAGTCTCGGCTTTACAAGAAAAACCGGACCTTTTGGCTCAGATAAAACATCAAGCGCACGGCAATTGATTTGCCGGTTAGCGATTTGGTGAATAAGTGCAGTGCATCGAGTCATAAGTAGGAGGCATACCGTTGGCTTCAAAAGGGCTTGGGTGAGGCATGAGTGAGGATCATATCCGGTGCTGATACGTGAGGAACGAATAACGAAGCAGACGGACCCTTTCAAGCCAACCCTTCGGGCCGTGGCCAGTTGGCTGATTTTCTGCGTTGCTCACTCCTTTCGTATCGGTTTTAGATATGCTCGTCGTTCGCGCCTTGAAAATCAGCCAATTGATCCGGCCATGGCCGGACGGTACGCCTCCTACTTATGACTCGATGCACCAGGACCAACATGAGCCGTG
>JAFAHI010000611.1 GCA_019237325.1 Verrucomicrobiota bacterium
TGAAGTCAGTTGATATTGCGCCCGGAGTCGATCAAATCGCGTTCGATCCAGGGAATCAAAGAATTTACTGCGCCAGCGGTCAAGGTAAGCTGTCCGTTTTGCAAGAGACGGTCGAAGGCGCAAAATCGTTGGGTGAAATCGAGACACCGAAGGGAGCGCATACACTGGCAGTTGACCCGGACACTCATTCGGTCTGGATCGCGTTCGCGAAGGATGGTGCCGCGTACATCGCGGAGCTGAAAGCGCTCTAGTCTCAGTGGAGCGCTGCTCGCTTGCGAGGCCGATCGGTCGCCACCTTGGAGGGGAGCCGTTTTTACCCGAACCCCGTTTGCACGCACTTTCTTAAAGCCGCGCGTTTATCAGGTGGGCGTGTGCGAGCAGGCGGCTCCCGCGAACGTCTCCTGACGCCCGTCCAACCCATCGCGGTTCACTTCGTTCTCTATCATCCGATTTTTTCCGGAGGGGGCGAGGCTCCCAAAAGACCCACGGGTTCGACCAAGGGAAATCCGCGGGCTACCGGTTGACGTGATGGGTTAGGCCTCAAGACGCGCCGACCGTGGTCTATCGCGCCATCCCCCCAAGATCGGGGAGCCGCATTAGAGATGTGCGGCCTCTAGATTTGGAAAAGGTCTATCCCGCGAATCGCGGAAGGACATATTTGCCGCGGCTCCTGTTGGCGTGGCGCCATCGAAAGTTCTTACGGGCCCAGCGCGTTGAACCTGCCTGCATCCCCAGGGCGTCGCGTCTATCCGTGCGCCACATCTGCCACGATTTTTGGCGTCGACACCCGCGGGAGCTAAAACGCGGAATGCAACGCCCCGGTCGGGTCGCGAAATCACTTTCTACCACCGCCCAACACTAATTCTTATCCTACCTTCACGAAACCGGCGGTGTTGCCACCATGCTCCCGGTCCCCGGCAAGCTCTGGCCCCTGAAGACCGCCTTCACGGAGTCACGGCTCAAAACGATCAAGGAAAAGATCCCCAAAACGATCCCTGGGATACCACCGATAACCAAAGTAACGATGGCTAAAATAAAACAGAACCAGTATCCCCCCTGATGCTTCCGGTACTTCCCACCCGCCATCAGGGTCAGGATCCCGTAAACAACAACAATCAAGAAGAGAACGACGCCGACACCGATCAGCATCCCGCCAACCATACTCGCCGTCCCGGGATCTTCCGTCGAGGTTGAGGTCGAAGGATTGTTCATCAGTACGATGCCAATTACCAGAAAGTATCCTCCGATGAAGAGCGCACCGATCATGGATAGGACACCCCAAATATAGTGGAAAATGCCAAGTAGCTTCAGGTGTTCGAGGTCTTTTTCCATGCCTCGGTTCTCTCAAATTTGAAAGCTTTGGTCAATGTCTTGGGCCAGAAGAATTAGGAAGTGAATCTTTATGTGCTAAGGAAGAGAGAATAGCGGAAGAACTTAATGCAAATGACTTGCATCAATCTTTCCGCTCTCCTATCCTCGGTTCCGGTGATTAGACGCACGACGAGATTATGGATGCTCGGTCCGCTGATCCAGACGGGTCAGCGCTGGACCGGCGCCCTACTGGTCGTTGCGATATTCTGGGCGTTAACCCTTTCGGTTTCACCTCAGCTACACGAGTGGGTTCATCCGGACGCCGATCATGACGACCATGATTGCGCAGTCACTCTCTTTCTTGGGGGTGGGCTGGTCCATTCTCCAGTGTTACCCAGCCTGGTCGCCGGACCGCTAGTTCTCTTTCTCACGCATACTCCCAGCCCGCCCCCGGTTATTCTTGCGGCGCTGTTTGCCGGGCAACGCATCTCCGAGCGCGGACCACCCGTGACCTCGGTCAGCTTCAACCAAGACTAGTTCGCGCCGTTCGGTATGGGCGAGCCCGGCGTTCGTTGGCTCGTTAGAGAAGTCGGTAGCAATCGACCCCGGTTCCGGCCCCGAAAGGTTCGCCAGAATCGCATGGGAGTATTGGAAACTCGGGAGTCGATCTTCTCCAAGAGCTTTGATACCGCCTGTCGTGCCATGAGGGCAGGGGGCATATCCGAAGCGGTCACTAACCATTCACCGCAATGATTCACCAACTACCTCAATGCAGATCGTTTCTAAATCTTGTTTGCGTCAACTCTTTGTTAGCGCCTGCCTATTCTTGTTTGGGTTCAGCGTAATCGCTTCAGCGCAGCCGGCCGCATCTCCGAGCCCTTCTCCCTCGCCGGGTGACCAGACCGGCGCTAACTCAATTCAGGCGATGGACACGGTCACCGTGATCGGCCAGCTCAATGAAGCACGCGATCAAATCGTCCCGGATCTCGGCGCTACGAAATATTCAATTGGGCAAACCCAGATCCAAAGCGAAGCACAAGGCGATAACGCTTCTTTTAACCAAGTGATTCTGCGCGCGCCCGGCGTTGCCCAGGATTCATTCGGGCAACTCCATGTCCGCGACGAACA
>JAFAHI010000559.1 GCA_019237325.1 Verrucomicrobiota bacterium
AACTGTTCTTTCTCAGTGTGCGTAATGCATGTCCTTCACCGATGAACTTCATACTCGTGACCCAATGAAATCCCAATCAATGCATTACTCAGGACGACGCTCTCGTAGGGGACGCCGCAAACGCTCTGGTCGAGGAGGAGCCCCAAACCCGAATCCAAAACCGCTAAAACTGACGTTTTGGCAGCGAGTGATCGCGTTTTTTAAGGGCCCTCAAGAAGCGGCCCCTCCAAAACCCGTCGAGAGACAGGGTCAGAATGGCGCTACGAAAGAAAAAGTAAGTCGTAAGCCTGAACTGGTCGAGGTTACCTCCCCTAAGCTCTATGTAGGTAACCTCTCGTTCGACGCCACCGAAAGCGACTTGTTCGATCTCTTTAATGGGGTCGGCCAAGTGCGTAACGCTGAAGTGGTCTGCCACAAGTATACCCAACGCTCGAAAGGATTCGCGTTTGTCCAAATGACAACGCTCGAGGAAGCAAGACGAGCAGTTAAAGAACTCCATGATAAGGAGTTCCTTGGACGTAAGCTTGTGGTTAGTGGTGCGAAGACGCCAGACATCGAACGCGCTGCTTAACGTTCCTCCAACAGAGCTTGAAACCCGCTTTTGTTTCTACAGAAGCGGGTTTCTTTTTTTGTGCCGGCTGCTGCGGGATCGACGGCTCATTTTGATCGCAACGAAAGCCATGGTATTTAGGCAACAGGACACTACGTGAGCGCGCTTCGTTTTTTTGTCCTGGCCGGACCAACGGCCGTCGGGAAAAGCGAATTTGCAGTTGAAATTGCCGAACAGCTTGGAACTGAGATCGTCGGGGCGGACGCTTTCCAGATTTACCGGGGATTTCAGATCCTATCGGGAAAACCGCCAAGCGCGCTACAAGAGAGAGTTAGACACCACCTCATCGATGTTTTGCCGGTAACGGAAAATTGCGACGCAGCGCGATACGCAACCTTGGCCGGAGAAAAAATCGCCGAGTTGAATCGGCGCGGATTGGTCCCTTTGGTGGTCGGCGGTTCCGGCTTTTACATTAATGCGCTGATTATTCCCCTCCCCGACCTGCCCAGGAGTGATCCCGAACTCCGAGCACAGTTGTCGGCGGAACCTCTGGGCTCTCTACTTTCCGAACTGCGGGAACGCGATCCGGAAGCGTTCCACCAGATCGATCGCAGCAATCGCCGCCGGGTTGAACGAGCGATAGAAGTTATCCGGCTGACAGGCGAGGCATTCTCCTCTCATCGACCTTCCACCCCAGCTGAACATCAGTTCCCGGGTTTGGTCTTAACTCGGTCTAGGGTCGACCTTCATCGCCGCATAAACAAACGCGTCCAGTGGATGTTGGAAAACGGAGCGATCGAGGAAGTAGCTTCAGCGAGCGACCTGAACGTAACCGCCACCCAGATGATCGGCGTACCCGAGATCCGAAGATTCCTGGCTAGAGAGATTTCGTTAGAAGAATGCGTCCGAACGGTTCAGGCTGCGACCCGCCAATATGCGAAACGGCAGATAACCTGGTTCAAGAAGCAACCGTTCTTACCCTTCGACGCGGAAGGATCAGTCCAAAAAGCCGTAGAATTCTTCGGGCAGCAAAGTTCGTAGGGCAGGGCTCTTACCTCTCACCTCGAAGTCGCGCCACCTCTGCCGGCCTGAGCAGTCTGAACTCTCCTGGTTTGAGCACCGTGTCTGTGAGCGGCCCGATCTTGGTTCTCTGCAGCCTTCTGACCTTGTAGCCGATGGCTGCAAACACGCGCCGCACCTGACGGGTCAGTCCTTGGGTGAGGACCACGCGAACCTGACGAGAGTTGAGTTTAGTCAGTGAGTCGAACCGCGCTCGCCCGTCAGATAGATACACACCCTTTTTGACCTTTGGTCCGTCCGTCATCGCAAATTCACGGTCCAAGGTCACCAGATATTCTTTCGGCATCTTATATCTGGGATGAGTCAGACGCAGCGTGAGATCGCCATCGTTTGTGAGAATTAAGAGGCCCTCGGAGTCGATGTCCAAGCGGCCGACATGCGCCAATTGATGAAGGTTCTTCGGGAGTAGTTGGTAGATTGTCGGTCGGGCGCGGTCGTCAGACCGGCTAGTCACGTAGTCGGCCGGCTTGTTGAGCAGAACGTAGATTGATTCTGCGGGACGAACGAGTTTGCTATCGACCTTGACCGAATCCGTCGAGGCTACCTGGCGGCTGAGCTCGGTACAAATGGCGCCATTAATTGACACTCGGCCGGCGAGGATGATCTCCTCAACCGCTCGCCGGGAAGCAACGCCGGATTGGGCCAGGTAACGGTTCAGGCGCATGGGGTTACAAGTTGTAGGTTTTAAGTTTTAGGTTTTAAGTTCGAGGTTTTGAGTCGTTGCCGACAAATCTAAGAACTTACGAGCCAGCCTATAACTCCTGCTAGATGCAGCTAGAATGCTGCAAATCAAGCGTGGCTTTGACGTCACCTTTCCGGCACAGGTGAGTCGCACAGAAACCAACTTACAACCTAAAACTTAAAACCTATAACCTACAACCGTTCTAGGCATCCGGCTTGGTCTTGGGCAAGCCAATCACGCGATCGCCGGGCTTGAAAACCCCACGTTTTTTCAGGAGCTCGACTCGCTCAAACCGTTTCAGCACGTTTCTCTTCGTCTGGATGGTGCTGGCTCCTTTTAAACTGCGATGTTGTGACATGACTTTTAGTGCGTTGGGACGGCGACAGTAGCATCTAGAATGACAAATGACAAATGACAGATGACAAATATTCACCGCCCGTCTTCTAGGAGGGCTCATATTTGTTATTTGTCATCTGTCATTCCTCCGGCTAAATGAGCCCAAGTTTCATCTTGCCGGCTTCGCTGATCATCTCCTGGCTCCAGGGCGGGTCCCACACGAGCTCAACATTGGCCTCGTCTACTCCGGGAATCGCTAAGATCTTCAACCTGGCGTCCTGAGCGATGGCCGGTCCCATGCCGCAGCCCGGAGCAGTCAAAGTCATTTTGACATCGACATGGGTTTCGCCATCGGACGAGTTGGAAACCTGGCAATCGTAGACCAAGCCCAGATCGACGATATTTACCGGGATCTCCGGATCGTAAACCGTGCGCAGCTGGTCCCAGACTGATTCCTCTGCGACCTCCCCGGCTGGGTGCTCTGCCTTTTTACTCGAAGCTTTCTGTTCCAGGCCAAGAGCATCAGCATCGCTCTCGCTAATTCGGAACAACCCATAATCACAAGCGATAGTATAACTACCGCCCAAGTTCTGGGTGATAATTACCCTGGTATCAGCCGGGATTGTAGTCTTTAAACCTGCCGGAATCTGAATCGCCTCGGTGTCCCGGCTTAGAAGAATTTCATTATGCTCACTCATTTCTGTGGCTCCAACCGTATCTGTTTGGGCTTAGCATCGACACCCTGAAAGTTTTGGAGTAGCGTCGGGGCCAGAGATTCGTTATTGGCCGACGCTGAAGCAGGGTCGAGAGCAGATCGAAGAGCGCCCTCTACCAGCTGTGCGCAGTGAATCTTCACCGGCGGCAACGGTCCCAACGGGGCAGATAGTTCGCGGCTGTCCATTTTCAACGCTTCTTCCGGGGTCTTACCGGCGATCAACTCTGTGGCTACGCTGGCCACGGCAATCGCGGTCTCACAGCCGAAGGTCTGAAACGTCGCTCGATCGATGACCCGCTTGCCTCCCTCTTCTCTGAATTTCACCCACATCCGTAGCATATCTCCACAATCAACGCTGCCTACCGTGCCTACGGCGTCGGCGCCTTCCATCTCCCCTAGGTTTCTGGGGTTACGCAACGCTTCTTCTATCTTCTGAGAAAACTCTTCTGGCTCGCTCATATTATTCCACGTGATAACGCGGAAGAGATGGATCAACCTGTACGCTCCAGGCGTCAATCCCGCCGGAGAGAGATTTAACATTTGAGAATCCATGTCCCGCGAAATAAGAGGTCGCGTCCAGGCTGCGGACGCCGTGATGACACAGAAAGACGATTTCACGATCTTTCGGCCAAGCGGTCATCATCTCTTGCATTAACTCCTGGGTCAGAAACTCTGAAGCTTCGATATGAACCGCATCCCATTCCTCGCGGGCACGAACATCCACGATTAAGGGCGGATTAGGTTCTTGCAGACGCCGGGAAAGGTCCTCCGGGGAAATTTGCATCTTTTGTTCTGCCTCGTGACTCGCCAAGATGGTCTCGATCACTTCCTCAACCGGAAGACCATCGTTCCGACCGCAAACCTCTGCTAAAGTCTCATCGGGGCGAAAGCCGCAGCTCGAACATCCGCCGATATGATAGCTTCGAAAGAGAGCTCGCTGAGCACCGGGAAAACGCTGCAGCAGTTCGGACATCGATATATCGGGATCGATCGTATGCGTTACATTCACAACTAAAACGCTTACACTACCCACCCGGAAAAGCAAAATTCGATGAACATACATTATGCATGCCAGCGCTGCACAAACTGCTGTCGCTGGCCGGGGTTAGTGCGCATTTCCGAACGTGAGATTTCAGCCATCTCCGGCTTTTTGCACTGTTCCGAGTACGAATTTATCCAGCGTTTCACTCGCCTGCGCCCGCAGCGGGACGGTTTAGCTCTGCAGGAGAATTCCGAGGGGAGTTGTGTTTTTCTCGAAGGAAGGGACTGCCGAATCAATCCTGTGAAACCCGATCAATGCGCCGGGTTTCCTAATACCTGGAATTTTCCCGGCTGGCGCGAGTTCTGCGAGGCAGTGCCGGTGGTGGAGGAATAGGGGGCGAGGGCCTAGTCGTACTCGTCCTCGTCGTCGTCCTGGTTCTCGACGGGGGCGCTGGACGTAGTAGCGTCGCGGATGGCAAGAACCCGCTGCGCCCTGCGATCGAATAGGACTTATAGGACAGATGGGACCTATATGTTCGCCCTATAGGTCCTATTGGTCCCATAGGTCCTATCCGGTCGCGGAGTTGCTCGTGTTCAGTGACTCGTGGGCGTTCATACTCCCAGCGCCCCTCTCGAGGACGATCACGATTGGGGCTCCGCCCCGTTATTTCCTCGACGATGCCCCTGACTCAACCACAAAAGGTCGGCTTTCCATTGCGTCCCGCACGATCTTGCGTACCTGGAAAAGGTCTTGGAGCATTTTGAGACTGTCTTCGACTACCCTCACTTTCGACTCGGGCGAATTCGACCAATGAACCGGGACCTCCATGACCACAAAATTCATTGCTTCCGCTAAAAGCAGAACCTCAACGTCAAAGGAAAACCCATCGATTTGGGCGCGTTCAAAAATCTCGCGTGCCGCATGCGCTCGAAATCCTTTGAAGCCGCATTGTGTATCCAAGAACTTGAATCCAGCCAAGGCACGGACAAACCGGTTGAACGTGTTGCCCATTAGCTCGCGCATGGGGCTCTGATGCTGCAAGATCTGGCTATCCGGATGTTTCCGGCTGCCCACAATCAAGTCGATATCCGGCTGCGCCTTAAACAGGGCAATTGCGCGGTCTAGATCCTTCAACGGGGTGCTCAGATCGGAATCGGTGAAAAACAGCAGCTCTCCCCGCCCCGCCAGCATACCCGTCCGGACCGCGAAACCTTTGCCTCGATGTACAGTATTACCGATAACTTTAAGCTCGGGGAAGGTTTTGGCAGCGGCCTTGGCCAACTCGAGTGTGCGATCTGAACTGAGTTCAACCACTACAATAATCTCGTACGGAAAATCCCAGGCCGAGCTGTGCTTTTGCAATTCGAGGAGGCTCTTCGGTAATCGGGCTGCTTCATTAAATGCAGGGATCACGAGCGTTAGGGTTGGCGGAATCTGTATGGACATGTCACGCAGTTCGCATAATATCACCGCCTCTGTGCAAGAGAGGCGCAAACGGACCTGGCACCGAGGCACACCGCTTTCTTTGCTTTCTAAAACGAAACGATGACGAGACGTCAAATTACCATTTCGGTCCTGATCATTCTGCTAGCAGCGGTAGTGCGACTTGTTTTTTTAGATATCAAACCTCCGCATTTTGATGAGGGAATCAACGGTTGGTGGTGCGATCAAATGGCAAAGCAAGGTTATTATGCCTACGATCCAGACAATTACCATGGCCCATTACATTTTTATGTACTGCGGGTGTTCCTATCCGCATTTGGCAGAAATTTATGGGCGCTGCGGATGCCAACCGTTTTGGTGGGCACACTAACAGTCGGCTTTCTTTTTTCATTTACTCGATTCTTCGGCTACCGCATCACCTCTCTTGCGGCTCTTGCCATGGCCATCTCGCCCGGGTTCGTTTTTTACGAACGCTACGCCATCCATGAGACCTGGCTAGTCTTCTTTCTGATTCTGACGTTTTGGGGGGTGTTAGGTTGGCACTACCGCGTCACGCCGGCGAGTGTCTGGGCGACGGTGCTAGGAATCACCGGGATGATTCTGACCAAGGAGACCTATGCAATTCACCTGGTCGCCTTCGCGGCTGCGGCTCTACTGAGCTGGGCAATTGGTAAAATTACCCCAGCAACCCAGCCGGAGACTCCCACCCCAATCAAGGTTCCTTGGCAAACCTTTACCCTCGGCACTTTAATTTCCTGGCCAATCTTTACCCTCGGATTCGGCCTCATTTGGTTTTTGATCTCTCATGCGACCGCGAATGCCGCTACGGTCGCGCCCGATGAACCCGGAGAAATCACCAATATTTCTTTCGTCCAAGGCGGCGCGCTTTGCATTTTTACCGGGATGTTGATCGCGATTCCGGTCGCCATATTGTTTTGCAGACGTGCTGCGACTCGATCCGGAAGCGAAGACCAGGCCATTGATTTCCCTTGGCTCCATTTGTTCGGAGCTCTGTTGCTTGGCTATTTCCTCATCCTATTCTTCTATTCGGGCAACTTTCTGAACCCGAAGGGCGTTCTCGGGATCTTCGAAACTTTCAAAACTTGGACAAAAACCGGCGTCGATTCGGCGGGCCACGGGAAACCGGCTTACGACCTTTTCTCGCTGGTGCCGCATCCGCTGCGGCATTTCGGACCACTCGCTACTCTCGCCCGGCTCAAGGTTAACTGGTATTGGGTTGGGCTGATGCTCACGTATGAATGGTTCTCAGTGTTGGGACTGGTATTCGCCGTGAGATACCTGTTTGGCGGCAATTCGCCGTTACGATACCTAGCGATCTACGGCGTTGGCGTCTTGTTTGTCTATTCGATCATCCCTTACAAAACGCCGTGGTGTATCATCTCCATCGACTGGCCTTTTCTGTTCCTGGGGGCAGCAGCTCTAGTTTTTCTATGGGACAACCTGCCCGGCCTCACCCGGTTCGCATCGGTAGCCGTTGGTTTGTTCCTGTTCGGCCACCTCGCTTATAAGTCCTATGGTGTTAACTTCGTGCGATACGACGACCCCAAGGAGTTGTACGCCTACGTTCAGACCTACCGGGATTACCGGAAATTCGTCGATCCGATATTGCAGAAACTCAGGTTAGATCCGTCCGCGAAACGCCACCTGCATGGACTAATACTGCTCGAGAGCTACTTCCCTATTCCGTGGGTAATCGATGAAGTCCGGGACGTAGGCTACTACTCGGAAGGCGAGGATAAATGGCCAAAGGATCTCGACGCGGATTTTATTGCGGTATTGGATTCGGATTCCCAGGGCTTGGAAGACCGACTAACGAAAAAGTACTTCGTAGAGACGTTCCGCCTGCGAGACGGTATGGATCCCTGCAAAGCCTACTTCAAATACGACACCTTCAAGGATGTCTTCCCGGGAAGGCAGCCCGAATTTGACCCTTCCAATCGTCCTCAAGAATGAAGATCTCGCTGCTTTTCCTCACCTGGATCGCCTTGTCGACTTCATTGGGCGTCGGCTTTGCTTATTCACAGTATGGACTAGTCCCGTGGACGGCAGCAGTTTCTTTAGGCGTAAGTCTGGTCGCCCTGTTGATCGCGGTTTTGGTGAGCCCCGGCCAACTGCTCAACCGCTTGGAAAAGGTTCAAGCCAGCGGAATAATCCTCGCCATCCTGTTTTTGACTTTTGCCATCCGCGCCTTTAGTCAGGTCATTTTTGTTGAAGACGGAGCCGTCAAGGTCCTTTCGCCGAACAATCTCGGCGATATCTGTCTGCACCTGACTCACATTAATTTTCTGGCATCGAACCCTCACTACTGGCCGGAAAACCCGATCTACGCCTTCGACAAACTGCGATACCCCATCGGCATCGACATATTCAACGCAGAGCTGAAGCTAATTGGCATTTCGCCAAACTTAGGAATTATTCTGGTGGCGTTCCTTGGCTCTTTGCTCACCCTAAGAGCTCTTTTTCTTTTCGGGGGACCATTCGCGGTGGCCGCTTTTCTATTCAACGGCGGGCTCGTCGGCTTCATCATGTTCGAGTCATGGCCCTGGCACCTGGAAGACTATCAAGCTGATGTCGCTTGGAAGTCGATCCCGCTGGCTCTTTTCGTTACTCAGCGCGGTCTGCTATACGCAATCCCCGCCGGATTAGTTTTAATTACCCACTGGCGCCGGACTCTGGATTCCCAAACCGACCGGCCTCATCTCCCTTTCTGGGGAGAATGGATATTGTACTCCACGATGCCGCTTTTCCATCTACACACTTTTATCTTTCTCTCGTTCCTATTGCTCTGGTGGTTTTTATTTGGGAACCCAAACTGGCGCGGGCATCTGATCCGGTTAGTCGCCTTTTCGTTTATCCCCGCAACATTTTTTGTTTATGGTGTTACCGGATTTGGCAAGACCAATGCTCTAGCTTGGGAACCAGGTTGGACCTCTGTGGTCGAGGCGCGCGAACACTGGCGGCATTTTTGGTGGTTCAGCCATTTACCACACGGCGCGCAAGCGCCAATGGTCTGGTTACTGAATTTTGGCCTCGTGCTACCGCTGGCGATCATTTTGCTGCTTTATCTTTGTTTTCCCAGAGGCATCGATGTTTGGCGAACTCGGTTCAGAATGCGTCAGATTCTGCTCCCAGCGATCGCCATGTTCATTCTCTGTGCGTTCATCCGTTTTGCCCCTTGGGACTGGGACAACACCAAGCTCTTTTTCTGGGCTTACATGCTGATGATGGTGGCGATTTGGGAGATGTTCCTCAGTCGCTGGCATCCGCTGATTCGACTACCATTCCTCTTCGTGTTTTTCTTCTCTGGTTTCATCAGCCTGCTAGGCGGCTTGGCGCCGAACCACGAGCACGGATACGCCATCGGTGAGGAGGAGGAGTGGATCCAAGTCGATGACGCCCTCAAAGCGTTTCCTCCCGAAGCGGTATTCGCCATTTACCCTACCTATAATCATCCCGCACTGGTAACGGGTCACCGAGTCGTTCTAGGGTTTCCGGGCCACCTGTGGAGTCACGGACTGGAATATAGGTCGGAAGAACAACTCCTTAACAAAGTGATGCTCGCGGATCCGGGATGGGAGCCGCTATCTCGTAAGCTAGATATCGATTACTTGTTCTGGGGCCCGTTCGAACAGGAACATTACCCGTCCACCGCTCATTCGTGGGACAACTACCCCGTCGTCGCGGAGGGTCCCTGGGGGAAGGTGTTTGATTTACGGGCGCTGAAAAAGGCGGCGACACCAACCGCGGCTAATTAGCTGTGAGAGGTGGCTGGTAGGGCGAAAATCTCGGCGCGCCCACGATGAACCCATGCAGACAGGAGATCTGCGCGCCGGATTTGAGCCGTAAGGCGTGCGGGAGCCTTCGGTCCAGACGCGATTTTTCGTAGGGTTCTGCTGCAAAATAAATTTTGATTCATTTGGGCGGTGGTTTAGGAATGCGGGTTCACGGGAAGCTAACCACGCGCCATACGGCTCAAATCCGGCGCGTAGACGCGGGAGCTAGATGGTTCATCGTAGGCGCGCCGAGATTTTCGCCCTACCGTTAACCGTTACGCCTCACCCCTTCCCTCGCGCCCGCCTTGCTCATCCGCGGCTTTCAGTTAAAGATCTTTATGGCCGATTTCGATCTCATCGTCCTTGGCGGTGGACCTGCTGGTTACACTGGTGCAATCCGAGCGGCTCAACTCGGGCTAAACACGGCAATCATCGACAAACGCGAGGTACTCGGCGGGACTTGTCTAAACATCGGTTGTATACCAAGCAAGGCGCTGCTGGTGTCGTCTCAATATGTACGTTTTGCTCACCATGAAGCACAGCATCACGGATTGAAGTTCGACGGCGTACAGGTGGATCTGGCTAAGCTCATGGCTCGGAAACAGACCGTCGTGAAGCAGCTCACGCAGGGTTTGGAGTTCCTGATGAAGAAAAATCATGTCACGCGCATCCGGGGTATCGGTCAGCTCGTCGCTCCCGGCAAAATCGTGATCACTCAACCCGACGGTTCCACCGAAGAGCACCGGGGTCGGAATGTGATTTTGGCCACCGGGAGCGTGCCCATGGAATTGCCGAATGTAACGATTGACCGTGAGCGCGTGGTAACCAGTGATGAGGCCCTCTCTTTTACGGACGTTCCCGCAGAGCTGTTAGTGGTTGGTGCGGGCGCCATCGGGCTCGAGCTGGGCTCGGTTTGGTCGCGACTCGGAAGCAAGGTCACGGTGCTTGAATTCTTGCCGCGCATTGCTGCCTTTCTCGATCCCGACGTCACCCAGGCCTTACAAAAAACCTTGGAAGCTCAGGGCCTCAAATTCCATGTTGAAACCCAAGTAACAAACGTCGCTCTCCAAGATAAGAAAGTTCTGGTACAGGCCAAAACCAAAGGAGAACAGAACCTCGAGTTTCAAGCCGACAAAGTCCTGGTCGCGGTCGGCCGGAAGCCGTACTTAGACGGCGCCGTCGCCAAGGATTTGGGCCTGAAATTAACGGAGCGAGGTCGCGTTGCGGTGGATCAACAATTTCGAACCAACCTCCCTGGCTTATATGCCATCGGCGATATAATAGAAGGGCCTATGCTCGCGCATAAGGTTGAAGAAGATGGAATTGCTTGTACTGAATTGATCGCCGGTAAGCCGGGGCATGTTAACTATAACGTCGTACCGAATATAATTTATACCCATCCGGAAGTGGCCTGCGTCGGGCTAACGGAAGAAGCCGGTAAGAAGAACGGCACGCAAATCAAGGTTGGGAAATTCCCCTTTGCAGCCAATGGTCGAGCGTTGGCGAATGACGAATCAGTCGGTTTCGCCAAGATCATTGCAGACCGTCGAACAGATAAGCTACTCGGGTCCCAAATCATCGGCGGCAACGCTTCGGAGCTGATCGCCGAAATAGTCAGCATTATGGAGTTCGGCGGTAGCGCTGAGGATCTCGGCCGGACCGTCCACGCGCATCCGACGCTGAGTGAGGCAGTCAAAGAGGCAGGGCTAGCGGTGGATAATCTTGCATTCTCCATTCCGCCGAACCCGCGACAGTGAGGGTGCCACGCCGCTCGGTAAGGAAGAAAAATCTCACTCAAAGCCGCAAAGGCGCAAAGATTAGGACAGAAGAAACGGATAGCAACGCCAGACGGTAGGGCGATTGCGCCTTTTCGCGGCTATTTTCTTTCCTCTGTCTTAACCTTTGCGCCTTTGCGTCTTTGCGTGAGATTTTTCTTCAATGTCTGCAGAAACGGTGAGCGCCATTCTTCTGAGGCGGATCCGTTTCTCGGAAACCAGTCTTATTTTGACGTGGTTCGGACTGGAAACCGGCAAGATAAAGGCAATCGCCAGAGGCGCTTTGCGCTCGGGAAGCGCATTCGCCGGTAAGATCGATTTATTCTTCCGGTGCGACCTAACCATTTTTCGGTCTCGAAAGAGTGAGATCCATACACTCCGCGAGTTGGTGGTGGTCGAGCCGTTTTTAAGCATTCGCACCAATTATCTACGTACGCTCACCGCCTCTTATTTCACCGAGCTGGTTGAGGAAGCGACGGAACTGGAGCATCCTGAGCCGGAAATCTTTGATCTGCTGCGCCGGGGCTTGAACTATCTGGAGCGCGAGCATCCAAATCTTCGAGCCATTGTTTTCTTTGAGGCGGAGCTAGCAAGGTTGCTCGGCATGCAAATGGCGAAACAGACCGAGAGTTCTCGTCAATTAATCGAGTCGCTGACTCGGGCTCCCGCAGCGCGGGTAGCGCTCATAAAGCAGCTGGGAGAGTGAGGAGCGTGCTGGCCAAGCACGCGCCGCGGACGTGGATCGGATGGGACTTATGGGACCCATGGGACTAATGCGACCTGACACATAAGTCCTATGAGTCCCATAGGTCCCATCCGCGAGCGCAGTACCAGTGTCCCGCGTCCGACCACATGCCATCACCCGAACGCGTTCCCCCTCACGGTTCTGCCGCCTGATCCAGCTCCACTCCCTGCTCGCTCGCGGCGCTTGCGCCAGGCAAAATGGCATTTAACAGAAAGGCAAAGATTCCGCCTGTGGTAATTCCAGATTCAAAAACCAGACGCAAGGCTTGCGGCAAAGGAGTTAGCAGCTCTGGGACGCTTTGGACGCCTATACCGGTGCCCAAAGAAAAAGCGACGATGAGTAGTTCGCGATGGCCGAGACGAACTCTTTGTAAAATGCGAATGCCGGCGGTAGCCACGAATCCGAACAACAAGAACGTTACGGCGCCCAGCACAGGTCCGGGCAACAAAGCGATCCATCGCCCAAACTCGTGAATGAGGCCCAGTAAGCAAAGGGCAGCCGCCACCCAATAACCGACCTGCCTGGTTGCCACACCAGTCAGCTGGATGACACCGTTGTTCTGGGCAAACGTTGTACTAGGGAAGCTGTTGAAAATTCCGGCAACCAGGCTATTCAACGAGTCTCCCATCACTCCGCCCCGAATCCGCTGCCAATAGACCGGACCGGAGATCGGCTCATCGGAAAGCTGAGAGATCGCGGTAACATCTCCAACCGTCTCTAATGTGGTGATGATGTAGGGCAAAATGAAGGCAACGAGAAACGCCGGCCGGAACGCGAACCCAAACGCTAATGGAACAGGAATTTGGATCCAGCTGCTTGCGGTCTGCGGTTGGCTCTGAACAACACCAATCCCTAAACAAGCCAAGTAGTCGACGCCCAAAGCAATCGGGATCGCACCCACGCGGCTCCAAGGCATGTTGAGAGCGTTGAGCGCTAAGACTAATAACAACACCAAACCGCTGACCGCCAAGGGCGCCCAGGAAGCGACGTTAGGACCAAGACCGGAAGCCATCGTGTGAAACCCAATCGGTATCAGCGACAGCCCGATTAACAGAACGACGGTCCCGGATACTAGCGGAGTGAATATCCTAGACGCACCAGGAACTGCGCCAAAATTAGCTCGTTGGGTGCACAAACTATCGACATCCCTATCATTAGAGCCACGCCACCTTCTCGGCCTGCCTGGATCAGCGGGGTTAGGAACGCAAAACTGGTTCCTTGAACGGCCAATAGTCGTGAACCAAACCAACCAAAACCTCGTACCTGCACCAGAGTACCGAGCCCGGAGGCAAACAGTCCCATACTGATGAGATAGGCCGTATCTGAGGGTGGGAGCTTTAATTCCTTAGCCACAAGAAGAGGCACACTGATGACGCCGACGAACATGGCCAGCACATGCTGAAGAGAGACGACGAGCGCGGTTTGAATCGGCAACTGATCGCGTAACCGATAAAGCAAACTGGACGAACCTTGGGACCCATTAAAACGAGGAAGTTACGAAAAGAGGGTTTTGCAGCAAACCCAAAAAATGCGAAAGGATCGCACGGCGTATTACCGCGAAGCTCGGTAGGGCGAAAAACTCTGCGCGCACAGCCCTACCCTTATTTCTATCGTTTGTCCGCGCAGGTTTTGAGCCGCGACCCCAAGACTCACCATCGCCAAAGAATTTGTACGAACCGCACGCTGTCAACTCGGGGAGGCTGCGTGACGAACAGCCGCAACTGCACGGCTCAAATCCGGCGCGGGATAGCCACGTAACAAACCGAGCCCTCGGCGCGCCGAGACCCGCCGTCGCTACGGTTTGGCGCGGCCCTGCGCTATCGTTTGTAACGTTTTGAGGTAGGCCGCGACGTAGGGCCTTGCGAAGTCGGGTTTTCGCCCTACCGCCTCGCCTAATACGCGTGATACGCGTGATGCTTTTTCTTGGCGGTCGAACTCTTCGAAACCAAACTTCCGCGTCCATGCGCCTTTGATTTCGCATGTGCGCTACCACCTTCGGCGGCTATTTTTTGGATCTCTTCCGCCTCGTACGCCTGTATCATGGGTCTCAGGGTTGGATCAAGACGCCGCATCTGGGAACAAACCGTATAATAATAAGCCCGAAGGAAATTCTTCCGAGCTTCGGCGCTGAGCGCTCCTTTCGCCTCTTTCATCAGATAGTTGGCACGGGCGCTCCCCATGGCGCTATCCTTGATCTCTCTAAAACGAGACTCGTCCTGTGGCGTGTGTTTGGGCTCCGCCGATGCCATTGTGTACGGCGTCTCATTCCCAGGGGTTTGAGCGGGGGGCGGAGGTAAAAAGTTCGGCTCCGGCAAGAGAACGGTCGGAGGCTGCGCCTGAGGAGTTCCGTCCGGCAAGGGGCTTTCGATTTCCTCAGTCATCGTGGCCGGGGCTGCCGCGGCCGAGGGTGAAGGGGATGGAGACGCGTCCGACTTTGGTTCGTCAGCCAACGCGGAACCCAACAGTAGGAAGATGGCCACTGCCCAGACCTTGAACTCCATAAGGCGAACGCCGCAAATATTACCACTCCTAGGGAGCCATGGCTAGCGTCGGCTCACGAAACTGAAGTCACCACAGAGACACAGAGGTCACCGAGATAAAACTAATCTAAGGTTTCCCTCTGTGTTCTCCGTTTCTCTGTGGTGAAATTCCTTCTTATGGTGCGCCGGCAGCTTTTTGCCTTTCTCGCCAATACTTGCGCCACATCTTGAAATCCTCCTGCAGCAGCTCCAGCATGGTCAGTGCGGCCTGCTTTAAAGCTCCCACCTTAACGCTTTTGAGCCGGTCGCTCAGCTCCTCCCGGCCCTTACTCAACTGATGCAGGTTCGCCGTTTCGTAGCCCATGGCGAAAAGCAATCGCTCCTGATCAAAGTTGATCTCCCGGGCTGTCTCTTCCAATTGAAGTTCAGCCAGATCGATACGCCCACAATCCGACATTATCGGGCGAACTAACCAACCTTCCTGAGTACTAGTATGGGGCGTACTCGGGCGTCCTGGTCCCTTTAACAAACGATCCGTGTGAATGTCCTTTCCCGATTTGCCAGTCGCCCAAAGCACTGCCGATGGTGCCATACTCTTACCTTCGACAGCAACCGGACCGCCATGGTGTTCGGTATAAGCAAAAAACCTTTGATGACCTAGACTACCAAGCCCCTTGGTTACTCCCTTCTGCATTTCCCGAAACTCGATCGGGACATCTTTCGGCATCGCTTGTCGCAACTTGGCTACCAGAGCGACCGGAATCTGATCTTCACCCACCGCTTGCGTCTTCTCTCGGAGCCAACGCCGCCAAAAGAACTTAGGTTCTTTTAAAGCCGCCCGCACCAACCGCAAAAGCCAAGCATGCCGGCGCTCCAGCACAAAAGGTTGAGGCGCATCTTTAAGACCCGCGTAATACCCCTCGCGGACACATTCGCAGATTTCGGTCAAGTTAAGGTCGCACACGGGCGTTTCCTCTGAAGCCAGCTCCGCGCTCATAATTAAACGCACCAAATCCGCGGCAAACGACATCATGGCTACTTCGTCATAATCATTCACGCCCCAAATCAGCCGCGCATGACCGTCACGCCAACTACCAAAATTCTGAATGTGCAGATCGCCCACCGCGAATACCTGCTCGGCGTTAGCCAAAGAAGGGCAGGCTGCATACCAACGTTCGCACCAGCGGTAAAAGGTTGCGCGGAAGAACATAAAGATGTCGTCCGCCATGAACTGATGTTTCCGTTCCAGATCGGGTTCCCGCACACTGATGTGCCCGCGCAGCCAGGTTTCAAAACCCAGCGTTGACTGCACAATATTTCTCGTCGGATTCATTTTTGACGTTCGGTTGCGGCTTCGGCTTTCACCGGCTACGGGGCGATAAGTTTCGGC
>JAFAHI010000579.1 GCA_019237325.1 Verrucomicrobiota bacterium
TGCGCCGATGCGTTTGAAAAGGAAAATCCAGATATCAAAATCAAGATCACCCAAACCGGGTGGTTCGACTACTGGAACGCATTAAATACCGCTTTTGTTTCCGGTACCGCGCCGGACGTTTTTTGGGACCATTTATCCCGGTACCCCGAATTCATCGATAACGGACTTCTGGTGGATCTGGCTCCCTTGATTGCCCGAGATAAGGTGCCGACCGACATTTACGTAGGCGGGTTAGTAAAAGTGTGGGGTAGAAACGGCAAACAATACGGCTTACCTAAAGATTGGGACACCATCGGGATTGTCTACAACCGGGCCATGCTGGAAAAGGCGGGCGTCGATCCTAAGTCGCTGTGGGATTTGAATTGGGACCCGAAAGATGGGGGCGCGTTCGGGCAGCTTTTAGCGAAACTTAGCATTGATGAGTCCGGCAAAAACGGCCTGGATCCAAACTTCAATCCGAAAGCGGTCAAACAATACGGATTGCTGCTAAATGGCCTGTCAGATGGCCTCGGGCACGAAGAATGGGCGAACTTCGCTGCGTCCATGGGTTGGAATTACTCTGAGGCTCCCTGGGCGACGCACTTTAATTATGACGACCCGAAATTGGTGGCCACGATTCAATGGTTCGCGGACCTAAGCCTTCGAAAAGGCTTCATCGTACCGGCAAAAGACGCACGGCAAGCTCAAGCCACCGGTCTTTTCGCAGCCCAGAAAGGCGCCCTTGCTTTGACCGGATCATGGTTAGTCCACTGGTTTACGGAAAACTGTAAGTTTCCCATTGGGTTTGCTCCGCTACCGAAGGGACCGGTAGGACGGCGTTCAGTTATAAACGGCTTGGCCGATTCTATCTGGGTTGGCAGCAAACATCAGGAAGAAGCTTGGAAGTGGGTCAAGTTCCTTGCGTCTCCGGAAGCGCAAAAGATTGTGGCCAGTTACGGTATCGTGTTTCCGGCGGTTCCCGAAGCCGCCGAGATCTCAGAGAAACAGATGGCATCGAAGGCCGTCGATGTGTCCGCTTTTGTCGACGAAGCGAAAGCCCCGGGAGGAACTTTCTTTCTGCCCATCTCGGAGCATAGCAGCGACGTCGTCCGTATCTTACGAGCAAACTTCGACTCGATCTTCCTAAACGGAGAAGATCCGGGCCCAAAACTCGAGGCCTCAAACCGCGAGATCAATGGCCTTTTCCACTAAACACTTCTCACCTCTCACCCAAAAAATACCCCCGAATATGCGAAACCTAAACAGAATCCTGATCCTGGCTAGCTTAGTTGCCGCCGGGATTTCAGCTAAGGCAGTTACCGAGATTACCTATTGGTTATGGGATAACAACCAGTTGCCTGCCTACCAGGCGTGTGCGGCAGAATTCGAGAAACAGAACCCGGACATCAAAGTCAAAATCACTCAGACCGGCTGGTTTGACTATTGGAACGCCCTGAATACGGCTTTTGTCTCAGGGACCGCTCCGGACGTGATCACGGACCATCTCGCCCGGTATCCGGAATTTATCGAGAATAATTTGCTAGTTGATCTGGCTCCCTTGATTGCTCGGGATAAAGTGCCCACTAACATCTATCTCGGCGACCTCGTGAAGGTTTGGGGCCGCAATGGTAAACAATATGGTTTGCCCAAGGACTGGGACACCATTGGGATCGTATACAACAAAGCGATGTTAGCTAAGGCCGGCATCGATCCGAAGTCTTTGTGGGACCTGGATTGGAATCCCAAAGATGGCGGTACCTTCGGCCAAGTACTTGCTAAACTTACCCTCGACGCAAATGGCAAGAACGCCACGGAGCCCGGATTCGACCCAAAGAATGTTAAACAATATGGCTTGTTAATTAATGGGAGTGTCGATGGATATGGACAAGTGGAATGGAGCCATTTTGCCGTCTCCGACGGTTTCAAATTCAACGATGGTCCCTGGGCAACCCATTTGAACTATGATGATCCAAAGTTCGCCGAGACGATCCAATGGATCGCCGATGAGATGAAAAAGGGGATTATCGTACCAGCCGCCAATGCTCGCC
>JAFAHI010000621.1 GCA_019237325.1 Verrucomicrobiota bacterium
GCCGCCCTCGGCTGGCTGACCCGTGCGTTCATGAGACATTAGTCCACATCTGGCGCTCGGCCACACATTGGCAATCCTGATGCCAGATCATCTACACCTCTTCGCCAGGCCAGGTGGTGGCTCTGCAACCTTCGATCGCTGGACTCAGTATTGGAAATCAATGTTTACAAAGACGATCCGTTGTCGCGACTTGCGCTGGCAATCCGGCGGCATGCATCATCGTATTCGGTCTGGGGAAGGTGCTGAAGCGAAACGTCAATACATGATGATGAATCCTGTGAGAGCCGGATTGGTGGCCAAAGCCGAAGAGTGGCCGTTCCGTGGAGAGATTTTCTACCACGGCGAATGGTGGTAAGAACACGTCAGGGGTGGTGCGCGCGTTTCGGCTCGGCAGGTTTGCGGCGCATTGCATCACCAAGCGGCACAAACGGAAGGCTCTGCTATCAATCTGGGTCCTTCGGGAGCCTCGCCCCACCAAAGTCCGACTGTCTGTCTCGAACCTTGCCCCATCAAAGAAGTCTCGACCCTAACAGCCTCGCCCTACCGCTTCTTCAGCATTTTCCGCAAGAACGGCGCGGTCCTGCTAACCTTATTCTTCGCTACTTCTTCCGGCGAGCCGGTAGCCACGACTTCGCCTCCGAATTCGCCGGCCTCAGGACCAATATCGATCAGATAATCCGCTTCGCCGATTACATCCAGATTGTGCTCGATCACTATCACGGTATGGCCGTCATCAACCAACCGGTGGAGCACCTCCACCAAGAGTTGAACGTCCGCCATGTGGAGGCCGATGGTGGGTTCTTCCAGGAGATAGAGGCTGGATTTTGGATTGCGATTCTTGCGCACTCGATCGGTTAGATCCTTGGCCAGGCCGGTCTTCAACTCGCTCACAAGTTTTATTCGCTGAGCTTCGCCTCCACTGAGGGTTGGGCTCGGTTGTCCCAGCTGCAGATAACCAAGTCCCGTCTCCACCAAAAGAGAAAGTGGCAAGTGAATCTTAGGATGCGCTCGGAAGAATTCAGCCGCTTCTTCGATCGTCATTTCCAGTACATCGCCTATGCTCTTGTCGTTGTACCGGACGGCAAGCGTCTGCTCGTTGAACCGCTTGCCCGAACAGCTGTCGCACGGCACCCAACTGGAAGGCAAAAAATTCATCTCCAGCTTGATCGCGCCTTGTCCGGAACAGACTTCGCATCTGCCTCCTTCCATATTAAAGGAAAAACGGCTGGCATCGTATCCCCGAATCCGAGCTTCCGGCAGTTGAGAAAACATCTTTCGGATTTCATCGAATACCTTCACGTAAGTGCCCGGAATTGAACGCGAGGTTTTGCCGATTGGCGACTGATCAACCTCGTATACTCCTGCCAACACCTCAGCGCCTGACACCTTGTCCCATGGTCCGGAGTTCTTACGCCGTTCTTTCAAGGACTCTTGTACTGCAGGTAAAAGAACCGAACGCAACAGCGTGCTCTTGCCTGACCCGGAAACACCCGTGATCACGGTTAGCCGCCCAATTGGGAATCGAACGTCGATTCCTTTCAAGTTGTTCGCTCGCGCTCCGTTCAACGAGATCCAGTTCGCGTCGAACAACGGCCGGCGCGGCCGTGAAGGGTGCACCATTGGCTTCCGCAGATACCGGCCGGTAACTGAAGTGGGATGCTCGCGGATCTGTTCAAGACTGCCTTGAGTTACCAGTTCACCACCTCTACGCCCGGCAGCCGGCCCGAGATCCACAATGACATCGGCTCTTTGCATCGTGGCTTCATCATGTTCCACCACCACCAGCGTATTGCCTTTGTCTTTCAATGCTACCAGCGTGTCCAGCAGCCGAACATTATCCCGTGGATGTAGACCGATCGTAGGTTCGTCTAGTACGTAGAGCACACCACGTAAATTCGAACCCAATTGAGCCGACAACCGGATCCGCTGAGATTCGCCGCCACTGAGCGTTTTGGCCGTGCGATTCAGTGCGAGATAATCGAGTCCGACCTGCCGCATGAAGAACAACCTTTGTTTGATCTCCGGAAGAATTGTCTGCGCGATCTCCTTAAATTCTCCATTGAATTTCAATGTCTGGATCGCTTCCAGGGCTTTAGTGACGGGCTTTGCGACCAACTCTTCTATCGTGAAATTTTCCACGCGGACCGCTCGGGCGACCGGATTCAATCTCGATCCCTGACAATGTTCACAAATCGTCGTTTCCGATTCGTCTACCCACTCGCTCCGCCGTTCCGCCAATAGCTCAGCGGCCAACCTGGACTCAGCATCTTCTTCATCAGTGGAAAACGGCAAAATGTAGCCGAACCCGTTACAATGCTGGCACCATCCGTGGGGAGAGTTAAAGGAGAAGAGACGCGGGTCTAATTCTTCGAATGCGTCACCGCAATTGGGACAGGTCATTTCGCTGCTCAGCACAGTGCGCGACTTCCCATCCGTCACAAATGCCGAACCGTTGCCGACCTGAAGCGCTGTCCGCACCAACTCCGCTAAGTCGCCCGGTTTCGCTGTACGCAAATTCGAGATGACGACTTCGATAGAGTGTTCGCGAAACCGCTCCAGAGCAGGAAAATTGGCTACCGACGAGAGCTTGCCATCGACGATCAGCTCTTGGTATCCCTCTCGAGCCGCCCACGCCGCTACTTCCTTATGGTAACCCTTGCGCGCCTTCACGACCGGCGCCAACAAACGTTGGCCGCCTTTCTGTACCAAGGTCCGGACCTGCCGGATGATAGCCGAGACACTTTGTTTGGCCACCGGTAGTTGGCAGCGCGGGCAGTATTGGGTTCCCAGCTTGGCGAATAGTAACCTTAAAAAATGATAAACCTCGGTTACGGTCGCTACGGTCGATTTACCACCGCCTTGAGTCAGACGTTGCTCGATAGCCACGCTCGGCGGCAGACCTTCTACATGGTCAACGTCCGGGCGTTCCAATTGTTCGACGAATTGGCGCGCATAGGTTGACATGCTGTCCAGGAACCGCCGCTGGCCTTCGGCGAACAAGATATCAAAAGCGAGGCTCGATTTGCCTGATCCGCTTAGCCCGGTAACCACCACCATCTTTTCCCTTGGCAACGTCAATGACAGGTTCTTGAGATTGTGATGGCGAGCGCCAACTACGGAAATCCCATCTTGAGCGTGCCCGGTATGCAAGGCCGGCGGGCGGAACTCCAGTTCCTGAACAACCGACGTTCGCCAGACTCTCGATTTTTCACCCTTCCGAGCTAGTCGTTCCCGCAGGAAGCGTCCGGTCTCGGAGCCTGCCGCCTTGGCGACCTGTTCCGGCGTCCCTTCCGCGACCACTTGTCCACCCTTTATGCCGGCTTCCGGACCAAGATCGATGATGTAGTCGGCCGCTTGAATAACATCAAGGTTATGTTCGACCACCAGGATGCTGTTCCCGGCATCGGCCAGTTCATGAAACAACTGTAATAATGGCGGAATATCATCGAAGTGAAGTCCCGTAGTCGGCTCATCGAAGATCAGAAGGTAACGCAACTTCGATCGATGGTTCTCTGTCAAATGACCGACTAACTTTAGCCGCTGCGATTCGCCTCCTGATAGTACATTGACCGGTTGCCCCAGGCGCAAATAACCCAAGCCAACTTTCTCCAAAAGGAGGAGGGGCCGCTGCAGATCCGGCGACGTGAATTTTTGACTCAAAAACGCGATCGCTTCGGTGATAGTTAATTCCAGCACCTCATAAATCGATTTTCCGTCCAGCTTTATGTCGAGGATGTGTGGCTGATACCGTTTTCCTTCGCATTCCGCACAGCGCACATATTGGTCGCTGAGGAATTGCATCTCCACCTTTTCGTATCCCAAACCGCTGCATCTTTCGCAGCGGCCGTTGCCGGAGTTGAACGAAAAAGAGCCGCTGGTTAGTCCGGCAGATTTGGCTGCGGGCAGGGCTGCAAACAGATCCCGGATCTTGTCGAATATGCCAACGTAGACGGCTGGAGTAGACCGCGGGGAACGGGCTAAAGGCGATTGGTCGACCAGTACAACATCGTCGACCTGATGGGCGCCCACGATCCGCGAGCAGAGGCCGGGAGCTTCCTCTCCGGGCTTACCCTTCAGGGCCAGCATGTTTTCGTAAAGCACCTGCTGGACGAGCGTACTTTTTCCCGACCCGGAAACTCCGGTAACGCAACAGAAGACCCCAAGCGGAAACCGGACGGTAATTTCCTTGAGGTTATTCTCGCGAGCACCCACGACCTCGATGAACCGCTTCGGTTGGCGCCGCTTCTCCGGCATGGGGATGGATTTCTTTCCGGTCAGATACGCCGCGGTCAACGAATCGGGTAACGCAAGCTCGATGTCATCGAGAGGCCCCTGGTATACCAGACGTCCGCCTTTCGAGCCGCGCCCGGGGCCGATCTCGATAATAGAATCGGCAGCCTGAATCACGGCCTCCTCATGCTCAACCACGACCAGAGTATTACCTTTGTCTCGTAACCCGGACAGAACTCTGACGAGACGGTGAATATCTCGAGGATGTAGACCGATACTCGGCTCGTCTAACACGAATAAGGTATTTACCAAGGATGCGCCCAGACAGGTCGTGAGGTTCACTCGCTGGAGCTCGCCCCCAGAGAGCGAACGGGTCGATCGATCGAGGGTCAAATAGCTTAATCCCACCTCAATCAGATAGTTCACTCTCGAGACAACCTGCTCCAACAGGATCTCCGACGTATGCTCCGAGGAGGCCGATTTTAGCTGGACCATCACATCGCTCAGCTCATCGAGAGGCACTTGCTGTAATTCCGGCAGGGTGTAACGCTTATCCCCGACTACCACCTTGAAATTCAAAGTCTCGGGCTTAAAACGCGTACCCTGGCAAGTCCGGCACAAGGTGTAACTACGGTACCGGCTTAAAAACACCCGGACGTGCATCTTGTAGGACCGGGATTCCATCCAATCGAAGAAGCCGCGGACACCGTACCAGCCGCCGCTCTCCCAAATTTCTTCTGCGGTCTGATCGGGGCGGGTATCGCCCTCGATCACCCAGTCTTGATCCGCTTTAGGCAATTCCTCGAAAGGGACATGAATATCAACTTCCTTTCGCGCCGCACACTTGAGCAAGTCACGCTGGCATTCCTTCATACTGCCGCTTTGAAACGGCTTGACCACCCCATCGGCCAAGCTTAGACGCCGGTCCGGCATCGCTCGGTTCAAATCGATCCCAATCGTCCGCCCAAATCCACGGCAATCCGGACAAGCACCCAGTGGATTGTTAAATGAGAAAAGGCCAGGCGACGGAGCGCGAATGTCGAGGTCGCAGTATGGGCAATGCCATCCGCTCGAAAACTTGTATTCTGACGGACCCTTCGCCGTATCGCCGATTCGCCGATTCGCCCCATCGCTTTCCCGCCGCCCTCCCTCCAACTCGACCACGCTAACCCGGCCCTTGCCGTACTTTAGTCCTTGTTCGATCGCCTCGGTTAAACGGGCGGAAGGTTTAGCATCGACCGTCAGACGGTCTTGGATAACCGGTACGATCGCTGGAATCCGCTCGATCAAGGGCGTTTCGTCCGTCCGCAGCACTTTTCGATCAAGCCAAACCCGGAGGAATCCTTGTTGATTGAGGAACGAAAAGAAATCAGCCGGCGGTGTCCCAGAAGGAGCGGCAACGCCGAAACAGATAAGGGCGTTTTTGCCGGCGAGCTCATCCGCTACTTTGCGGCTGATGCTCTCCGCGGTCTCGAGAACGATCTCGCGGCCACATTCCGGACAGAACGCGCGCGCGATTCGCGGCATCAACAATTTCAGATAATCATTGATCTCGGTGATCGTGCCGACAGTCGAACGGGTCGTGCGGACGCGGTTAGCTTGTTCGATAGCAATGGCAGGGGGGATACCGCGAATCTCATCCACCAGAGGTTTATCCATCCGCTCCAAAAATTGGCGCGTGTAAGGGCTAAACGTCTCGACGTACCGCCGTTGTCCCTCGGCATAAATCGTGTCGAAAGCGAGACTCGATTTGCCGCTGCCGCTCGGCCCGGTCACGACATGAAGCCGGTTCAGCTCCAAATCCAGATCGATTCCCTGCAAGTTATTCTGCCGCGCGCCTCGGATCACGATCGCGGAAGAAGACGCGTTTTTCCCCATAGAAGGATCGGAACGTAGTACGGCCCGGTAGTGCATGCTAGTTTCGTTTGCTAGAGGACGAGCTCCCGTTCGTCCCGTTGATGGCGCCGAAGCCGGAAAAGCTATGCCCGTCTCCTGACAACCCTATGTCAGGAGGATCGGGAAAAACCTAGTCCGGAAAATCGCAAAATCTCACGCAGGCCTATGCTTCAATGAGACTACGCTCTGCAAACTCAAGAACCGCAACCACCTGTCTCCGGGTGACCCCGGGATACCACTCCAAGAAATCGTTAACTGTAGCGCCATCCTCAAGATTTTCGAACAGCAGCGTGACTGGTACGGGAGTGCCTTTGAACCGCCACATACACCTGGACTTGCCTGGTCCACGCTCCACCGCCTGGCATTTGCTCCAGTCAAGCATAGCGAACACGATAAACCTACGAGGAAAGAATACAAAGGCTGAGTTCGAGGAAAGGAGCCAGAATCCAGGATTCAGGAGGACGTCGGATCGGCGAAGGTCGTCTGGAGGGGAGCCGCTTTGACGCATGCCTCAACTGCCGGCGGAATTCTACCCTATCGCTTGTGCGACTGGAAAAGGTGAAAGCAGGCGGCTCCCGCGAACTATTCTGCGCGACATTTTCACCCCTCTGCATCTGTTTAACAGGCCACCAGAGTTACCAAACGCCGCGTGATTCTCGGTACGGGGCTGGCGGTTGTACTCGCCAGGCTTCGGATATAAAATCTATCATCAGACGCGCGTCGGTCGCGGATTTGCGAAACAAGTTCGCCCGGATCTCAAAGTGGATTGAGACCGGCGAAGTTGTTGAGATTACCAAGAGCGGCAGGGCCTTTGCCACGCTCAAGTCGGCCAAGCCGAAGCGGCAAGCGGTTGAATGGCCGGATTTGGAAGCTCGCTTGCGATTGATATGGGCCGAAGGTGTGAAGGGCAAACCGGTCTCGGAGATCATCGATGAATTACGAGGCGAATATTGAAAGATAGAGAAGCCTCGCCGGTCGGGAGAGTCTAAAGATTTTGCCTGCCTCGGACTAGAAACCGAAAGCTTACTTGCAGTCCGCGATGGCGTAGCCACCTTTTTGAAAAGATGTCGAAAAGAACCCAAGCGCAGCGGAATAAATACTGGCTCAGCCACTGCGGATGGTGCCGGCGCAAGATCGGAGAGGATGTGCCCGTTATTGGGATCAGCATGAAATTCCGTGATCCAAGTGATTACCATAGGCACAAAGGGAAGATAGTTGAGTTCGAATTGGTGACTGGTCGGATGGTAGTTGCGGGGGTCGTCAAACCGGACTCGCCGGCCAGAAGAGAAGGCAAGGACGTGATTTTTATGGTCTGTAGCGACCAGTGCGGTAACGAACTCAT
>JAFAHI010000043.1 GCA_019237325.1 Verrucomicrobiota bacterium
CTAAGGTCTTGACCCGGCGAGTTCATAACGCTCCGCCCGAACGGCATGAGGAGCGCTGGTTAGCAGGGTGGCTGAGCCGGGTGAGGAGCTATGAGTAGGTGGGGCGTGACGGCGAGTCGGCGAAACGGCGACGGGGCGAAACGGCGAAACGGCGATACGGCGATACGGCGATGGGGAGCGCGAAATATCCGTAGCCGCGAAGCCCTAGGAACCAGGAAGAAGAGTGCCTAGCGCTGAAAGCGCGTCTCAAGGTGCGTGTTTTTTTACCTTAGGGTTTCGAATGGTGACCGGGTCAAATTTATCTCGCGCCTTCAGCGCTAGATCATTTATTACGGCATTCCTAGGGCTTCACCCTAGGCTATTATGAGCCGCCGCCTCGCGGCTAAAGACGCTACGCGCTCCGATCGCCCATTCGCCCATACGCCGTTTCGCCGTTTCGTCGACACGCCCATACGCCGACACGCTCTTCCTTGAACTCATCGAACTCCTCATGTACCCCCTCCAGACGAAATTATGCTGAATCAAACCAGGAGCACGCGATGAGCGACCCGGCCGTGCTCAAGAAACCACCGATTATAACCTACGTCGTCATTGGTCTATGCGTGCTCGTCTACCTATGGGAGCTGGCAAACTTTCCCGCCGTTGAGGCGACATTGGTTGACCCAATTCGGACTCAAGGTGTCTCCGCGCTCTGGACGCTCTTTACCATGACTCTGGTGCACAGCCGCACGCAGATAACCCACATCGTTTTCAATTTAATGGCGTTTTCAGTGTTGGGCCGGTTACTCGAAACGCTCTACGGATCCTTGAGGTATGCGGTACTTTTGGTCGTCCTCGCTTGGGTAGCCTCTGCTGCTCAAATCGTCGTTGAGCACAATGTCGGCATTGGGCTTTCGGGTGTCATCTACGGCATCTTCGGCTTCATGATTGGTGCATCACCGAATAACCCTTTTCTCTGGTGGTTCGTTAAGAAAAACGCTCCGATGTTGATCGGGTGGGCAATACTCTGTGTTGTATTGACCCAAATGCATGTGCTGGCCATTGGCAATGGAGCTCACTTCGGTGGCCTGATTTATGGGATTATCTATGGCCTAATCTATGGTTTGCCCAGGTACCGCTATGCCTTTATCGGCTTGGCCATTGTTATTCCAATCATTCTCGGTGGGGTGCTAGTCTTCTTGCTGACATCACCGGGATAGTGAGGGGTGCGCAGGTACGCTCCTTCGTTCGATGGCCATTCTGCCAAACCGCCGACACGAAGCGAACTACTCACTCGCCGCCGATAACTTCTGAACCTCTTCCTTTGTCAGATGGACTTCTGCCGAGCGTAGTAATGGGGGGAGTTGTTCTGTGGTTCGAGCGCTGGCGATCGGCGCAACCACGGTGGGCTGGGCTGCCAACCAGGCTAACGCGATTGAGGTGACTGCTTCTTTTCGGGCTTTCGCAATCTCGTCGAGAGCGGCTAACACCTTGCGGCCTTTGTCGTTCAGGTAGGCCGAAGCCCCCTCTGCTCGTTTGCTATCAACTTTGCTGCCTTCCCGGTACTTTCCCGTCAGAAATCCGGAAGCCAACGAGAAATAAGGAAAGGAACCGAGTCCTTCGGCAGCGACTGCTTCCATTAATTCTCCCTCGTACTTTGACCGTTCCATCAGGTTGTAGTGCGGTTGCAGAGCCACGTATTGGGCGAAACCTTCTCGGCGCGAGGCCCGTATGGCTTCGGCTAGTCTTGGTGCGTTATAGTTCGAAGCGGCGATATACCGGACTTTGCCGGACCGCACCAACCCGTCGAACGCAGCCAGACTCTCGACCAAAGGTGTCGCCCGGTCGTCCTCATGCGCATAGTACAGGTCGATGTGATCTGTTTGCAGGCGTTCCAGAGAATCCTCTGCCGCGCGCTGAATGGTTTTAGTCGAAAGTCCGAGCAGGCGCGGGAGTTTTCCGACCTTTGTAGCAATGATCAACTTGCTCCGGTTGCCGCGAGCTTTCATCCAGCGCCCGATGATGGTTTCGGACTCGCCCCCTGAATTGCCGGGCGCCCAGCAGGAGTACATGTCGGCCGTGTCGATGAAGTTGCCACCTGCGGCAGCGTAGGCATCGAGAACCGCGAACGACTGCTCTTCGTTCGCAGTCCACCCAAACACGTTGCCGCCAAGTACCAATGGGAAGACATTTATGTCAGTGTGAGGGATCTTGGTCATGACAGAATAGCGAGCAGTCGTTGCTTGATAGCAAATGGAAAGCGAAGGCAGTAACCAGTAATCCGCGGATCAATGGTAACTTAGGCAATCCGTGTGGTACTGATAGGGCCTATGGGACTTATGAGAACTGACTCATACGTCATATCCAATTCGTGATTACTGATTACTGAGCGACCCCCGGCGCGAGTTCGGGGCCTTTCCAGTTTTCTCTGCGGCGTATTAACAAGGTCGCGATGAGTCCGAGAGCGGCTGCCGCCGACATCCATAGGCCGGGCGTTGCCTGATTTCCGGTTGCTTTAATAAGAGACTCACAAATGAATGGGGTAAAGCCGCCGAATAAGGCCGTCGCCAAACTGTAAGCCAACGAGAACCCGGCGGTCCGCACCTCTTCCGGCATGATCTCGGTCAAGGCTACCACCATGGCCCCATTGTAACTCGCGTACAGGAAAGAAAGCCAAAGCTCTACGATCAAAAGCCGGCTGAAAGACGGGGCTGCCGTTAGCCAGAGCATGGCTGGATACGCGGTCAGCAGCGTCACTATGGTGGCGCCGGCCAGAATCGGGATGCGGCCGATCCGATCCGACACAGATCCCATAATGGGTAGCCAGATAAAATTCGAGAGCCCGACGCACAAAGTGACCGTCAGATAGGCGATCGGCGCGAGGTGCAACTCGTGCCTACCGAAAGTGGGCGTGTATGCCGTGATCAGGTAGAAAGACACGGTTGTCATCGTTACTAGCATGACGCCGATCAGAACGATCCCCCAATTCCGGATGAGCGTCCGCCAGACCTCGGCTGCGCTAGGACGATGTTTGCGAACACGGAATGCTTCCGTTTCCGGCAAGTAACGGCGTAACAAAAAAAGGACCGGGATGATCATACAGCCGATTACAAAAGGAATGCGCCAGCCCCATTGATCCAGCGCTTGGGCAGGTAGAATTGCGCCTAGGATGACGCCGAGAAGGGCGGTGAACATCACGGCAGCCTGTTGGCTGGCGGATTGCCAGCTCACATAAAATCCTTTGTGTCCTGGAGTGGCCATCTCGGCCAGGTAAACCGAGACACCCCCGAGCTCTACACCGGCTGAAAATCCCTGCAATAATCGGCTGAAAACGATCAATAGCGGCGCCGCTATTCCGATCACCGCGAACCCGGGCATAAAAGCTAAACCAAACGTACCGACCGACATCAACGCCAGCGTGAGGATTAGCCCGGCTCGCCGGCCATATCGATCAATATAGGCTCCAAGCACGACGGCACCGATGGGCCGCATCAAAAAACCGACCCCGAAGGTCATCAACGACGACATCAACGAAGCAAAATGGTCACCGGCGGGAAAGAAGGTTTCGCCTATGGCGCCGGCAAAATAGCCGAATACCATGAAGTCATACATCTCCAAGAAGTTCCCACTGGAAACTTGGATGACGTTGGCAATCTGAGATTTCCGGGACGAGGAGGACATGCGCTGCGCGGATTCCAAATAGCAAATAGCAGATAGCAGATCGAGGCAAGTGGAGAGCGGAGCGGATGTGAAAGGTGAAAGGTGCGGCAGGCGCCCCAACTTGCTAGAGGCTCCCGAAAAGCCGCACGTTTCACAGGAGAGAATCGGTCGTCACAATTGAATCGATAGGTTGGGTCGATAAACGCGCCGAGCCGCAAAGCGTCAGCCGGCGCTCCACGGATGGCGTTCATCTGTCTCGCCGGACGATCCTGTTCGCACTGGCCATACTGGTGACTCTGATTTTTTCCAAATTTTTCTATCGGCCTGTATCAGTAGCTACTACACCTTCTACTTAATCGATCGTTTCCATCTCACGATCCAGCAGACTCTACTGTTGCTCTTCCTGTTCACGTTTTCTGTTGCTGCAGGAACGATCGTCGGGGGGCCAGTGGGAGACCGTATCGGACGTAAATCGGTGATCTGGGTTTCTATCCTGGGTGCGGCTCCGTTTACCTTGCTGCTTCCCTATGCCAACCTACCGATCACCGCGGTGCTGAGCGTCATCATCGGCTTTGTGCTTGCTTCAGCCTTTTCCGCCATCCTGGTTTATGCTCAGGAATTGATGCCCGGAAAAGTAGGCATGGTTTCCGGCCTCTTCTTCGGTTTCGCCCTCGGAATGGGCGGAATCGGGTCCGCGGTGCTCGGGCAACTGATCGATCTCACCAATATTCAATTCGTGTTCCAGCTCTGCGCTTTCTTGCCGTTGTTAGGCCTGCTTACGGCTTTCTTGCCTGACATTGAACGCAAAAGAGCTAGTGCGATATAACTTCGGCGAGAGACTAAATTTTCTCCCATTCCCATATAAATACTGGCGCTGAATAGAATACCCAGACCATTTATACGAGGGCGCATATTAGTCAGATCAACGCTATCGCTTTGTCGTCGACGAAACAGTAAAGCTCCACCTTCGTGAGAGTGTCCGTTTCTGTAGCCCGGACTTGGGTCGAAGCTTCACTGTCGCGATTCGGTGAGCCGGTGGGTAAGAAAGATCGCGTCGGTGAGTCTCTTCACATCGTTGCGGCTGCTTCTGCAATAGCAAAAGGGGTTCTCTATAGAAGCTGAATAGAACCGACGCACTCCGGCCATATGAGAACGATCGATGTATTCGTTTCTGCCGCGTCAGATGTACAAAAAGAGAGTGCTATCACCGAACACTTGATTCGTTCGGTTGCCGCGGAATTTGATCTCCCGGTTAGAGCCTCTTATTCCAATCCGTTGCGAGGGTCGAAAGAGGACGCTGCCGTTGAGCGCGAAGATTCGGGAGCAACGCCGGTCGTGCGGGTATGTTTTTGGGACTGTCCGGCGTTACCCACAGCCGACTTGTCGGAATGGGATCAAAGCCAATATGACCTCGTCATTTGCTTGCGATGGTCCAGACTGGCACCTGTCCCCGTCCAGAACTGTGTCTTGCCGAACGGCTCGGGACCGTGGTTGGCGACGGATTACGACGCCGATTCGATCTTAGCTCAATCGCGAGCAACTTCTAAGGATCAGAGGTTGCGCGTTTACCGGAATCGAGCGACTCCCAATTCTCTGCTCGAGCCCAAAGAAGAACGGGAAGAGATGTGCCGGCAGTGGGATGCGGTGCAGGAGTTCTTGGCAAGATGGGAAAAGGATAACCCAATGCAGTTTCGCGAATGCTACCAAGGGTTTCTCGACTTGGAGGAATTCGCGAATTTGTTCCGACAGCATTTCCGCAATTTTATTGTTGAACAGATATACCGACGAATTGATTCGAAGAAAGCACCTTCAAAAAGCCGCTTTCGGGGCTTGAACCCGTTTCGGGGGTTGAATTTCTTTGATGCCGAACACGCCGTGTTTTACTGCGGCAGAACGAGAGCCATCGGAGAAGTGCTCGATGCGCTGAAGAGGCAGGCAACGTCCAGAAAGCCTCTAGTGCTGGTACTTGGTCCCAGCGGTTCGGGAAAAACTTCCTTGCTCCGCGCTGGCGTCCTTCCTCTTTTGACTCGGGGAGGTACTCCCGTAGGTGGTGGCCCTTGGAGTCGCATCATCACCCGACCTAGCGTCGGCGATCCTATCGATACACTTGCAGCTGCCCTGTTAG
>JAFAHI010000321.1 GCA_019237325.1 Verrucomicrobiota bacterium
TTCTACCCGAATTGCATAGCCCTTTTCCGCATCAGGATAGCGTTGAGCGAGATTGTTTTGGACGACATTCAAGTCCGTTTGCGCTTGAGCCAGGGTTACTCCTGGTTTTAGCCTGCCTATACAAAACTCGGTGTGATGTCCGCGATCGTGCTCAGACGTGTCGAAATCCACGTGTAATGGCACATAGAAGGTGTGTCGAATACGGGCTGCGAAGCGTTCCGGCTTCAATTCAACCTAAATGCATCCAGACCGACTTGGTTTGGGTGACGGTGAGCAACGTTTCCAGGCATTTATCTCGGCCGGTGCCGGATTGTTTGAACCCGCCCCAGGGCTGAGTCATGTCGCCGTGGTCAAAGCAATTCACCCAGATAACACCGGCATCAATGTCTCTGGCCATTTTGTGAGCGGCATTGACATCAGAGGTCCAGATCCCGGCCGCTAAACCAAATGCCGAGTCGTTGGCGATCGCCACCGCCTCATCAATGGCGGAAAAAGTAAGTACTGCACCAACTGGCCCAAAGATTTCTTCCTTAGCGATCTGCATCTGGTTATTCACTCGGCTAAACAAAGTCGGCGTCACATAGGAGCCGGCGTCGAATCCTTCCGGACTGTTCCCGCCTAGCACTAGCTCCGCCCCTTCCTTTCTGCCGATATCAATGTAGGAAAGAACCTTTTGTTGTTGGCTACGGCTCACCAGAGGTCCCATGGTGGTAGCAGGATCAAGAGGATCACCTAACCGGACAGTGGCGCCAACTTTCGCTTTAAACCGTTCGATGAATTCGTCGCGGATATTAACGTCCACTAGAATTCGGGAGCCGGCGCTGCACATCTCGCCTTTATTTCCGTAGATTCCGTTAACGGCGTAGGTGACGGCGACGTCTAGATCCGGGACTTGAGCGGTGATGATCTGCGGTGATTTGCCGCCGGTTTCAACGGTCACCCGTTTCAAGTTCGATTGACCTGCGTAAACCATCATTAACTTCCCGACCGCGGTAGAGCCGGTGAAGCTGATTTTGTCGACATCCATGTGCAAGGCGAGCGCTTTCCCCACGGTGCTGCCGGCCCCGTGCACTACGTTAAATACACCCGGCGGGCCGCCGGCTTCCACGAACAGGTGAGCCAAGAGTGTAGAGGATAACGGTGATAGTTCGGCCGGCTTCAGTACGACGGAATTACCTGCAGCTAACGCCGGGGCCACCTTCCAGGCGTTCATTAGTAACGGATAGTTCCAGGGTGTGACACACGCCACTACCCCCAGCGGCTGGCGCAGAATGTAATGGAAGGCATCGGACGCCGTGTTGGTGACAACCCCCTCGATTTTGTCGATGGTTTCTCCGAAGTATTGAAAGGTCAGCGCGGCGGCTGGTACATCGCCCGTGAGCATCTCTAACACCGGTTTCCCAACATCCAGCGAATCGAGCAGAGCAAAGTCGAGCGCATGCTCATCGATCAAGTTCGCCAAGCGATAAAGAACCTCCATGCGGGCGCGTGGTTCCATGTGCGCCCAAACACCGGACTTAAACGCTTTGCGGGCCGAGACTACCGCGAGATCGACATGCTCGCTGCTCCCGGCCGGAACGGTTGCCAAGACTTGACCATTTGCCGGATTGACGGTCTCGAATCGAGCTCCAGAATCCGTGTCCACCAACTCTCCGTCGATGAACATGCGGGTTTCCGGTTTTAGAGCCGCCGCGTACCGCCGGAATTCATCGTAACTTAGCGCACTGGCATTCTTTGCATTCATCGCCAGCGGTTTCTCAAAGATCGAGGACAACCTCCCCGGCTCCGGCAGCAGCGTTCTGTGCCGCATCAGCGCGAGGAATCGAGCAGCAGAGCAGGACCTCACCTGGGCCGCGCAGCGCCACAGGTTCTTCCAAGTAATCGACTGCGCCGTTGCTAATACGGGTGGTACAGGTTCCGCAGATACCGGAGCGGCACCCGAACTTCGGAGCTAAACCGACCGATTCGGCAAGCTCGAGCAAAGTGCCTTTGTCGCGTGACCATTCGGCGGTGGCACCCGATTTGGCAAACCGAACCCGTACCGGAGGAACGTCAGCGTGACCAGGCTCGGCCACTTCTTGAGGCCTTGTTTCCGGCTTGAGAACCGTTGCCGGACCGAAGGATTCGTAATGGATTCGTTGCTCCCGAACGCCGATTCCGGTCAGGCCGTCATAAAGCGATTTCATGAAGGGAGGCGGACCACAGAGATAAAAGTCGTAGTCGCCAAACGGTAGCATCTTCTTGAGT
>JAFAHI010000364.1 GCA_019237325.1 Verrucomicrobiota bacterium
ATAAGGTCGCTACAAGGACCGGCACGATAACCGCTTCTGCGCCGTCGACAGCAACATCGCCGGCCGCTCCGACACCGGGGAGCACGAACGCGAGTATGCTTTCAAATGGAATCTGCAGAAGCTGAATGGCTCCCATTACGATCAATCCTGCACCCAAAGCGATGAACTTGGGACGAAGAGAGACACGCCGGTCACGAAGAAGCGCGTAACCCAAAGGCGCATTCATATTAAACCAAACCTCGTATCGCTGAGCCCTCCGCGCAAGCCAAAGAGAGAGAAGCTAGGAGCCTCGCGCAGAGGACGCAAAGGCCGCGACGAAAAGAATCGGAATAGCCGCAAAGAGCACAAAGAACGCAAGAAAAACAATCCAACCGCAGATGAACGCAGATTTACGCTGATAGATTTCTGGCCAGATTCCATCCACCCTCACTCCAACACTCCCTGACTCCACTACTCCTTGCTCTTTTCACTTTTCACCTCCCACCTTCCAACTACTCAGCCGGTTGCGAAGACACACCGGGATGTCGGCCGGCGCGTTGCGGCAGGATGAACAAACAGACTACGATAAACCCTGCAATGATTGCAGACGCGAGCGGCCGGCTGAAGTTCAATCCACCGTCGCTAATCGGCTTGTCTAGAAAGTCGCCGACGGTCGCACCGAATGGCCGTGTGAGGATAAACGCTATCCAGAAGAGGAGCACGCGCGAGATGTTGGTCCACAAATAAAGGGCGCCGATGATGGCGAGACCGACCGCAAAAACCAACGCGCCTCCTTCATAGCCAAGCCCGGTATCGGCCATCCAATCCCCAAGGGCGGTACCGAGTGTTTGCGAAAAAGTAATCGCCGCCCAATAGAAGCACTCAACTTTAGGCGTCGCCACCGTGTTGACCGAAATTGTCCCTTCTGACCAATGCCAAAGACCAAGCACGGCGAGCAGACAAACTAGGAGCAGCGTACTACCGCCGGTGTAGCCGATACCCAGCGAGCGATCGGCAAAGTCCGCCATCGTAGTCCCGAACGTCGTGGACGCAACAATTGTTGCCCAATAAAGAAACGGATTAAATTTCTTCGCAAAGATCTGCGCAATCACCAGGACGACCAAAAAACCAAAGAAAAGCACCGTCCCGGCGAGATAACCCCAATTGAACGTCATGGTAACAGAATCGCCGCCTGTTTCTCCCAGCGTGGTTGCGGCGATCTTGATGATCCAAAATACTAAGGTGACCTCGGGAACTTTGCTGAGGGCGTCTCTAACGCCAAGGTTCATTGCGCTCATTGACTGGCTTTGTCTGAAGAAAATCTAGGCGAGAGACTGACGTAGTTCCGCTTTGATCGCAAATGACATATCTGTAATCGATAGAGGTTCGGTCGGGCGAGGCTCCAAAACTCGGAAACCTCTGACGCATGAACCCGTAAACATGGCGGGATCGAGCCGCGTATGGCAACATGGCCGAGCTGCGGGGATGGGCGTATCCTGTCGCGACGGGATGAACGTAGCGATTAAGAAAAAGTCTGGTAATCGGGCAGATCAACTCGATCCAGCAAACTCGGACCCATGGCTAGTTCGGCATGAAACAGCCGGCTGGTAAATCGGGTGATAGAAAAATACTCTTGGGCATAATGGAATCGGGTTTCAGTCATGTTAGGTTCGATAGCCTGCAAAATCTTACGCATATGAAGGATCCGATCGAACCAGCGAACACCGGGTGCTTCGACATCGCCGAAATTGCCGCTTCCCTGCCCGAGACAGCGACAACCTTACTAGTCGATCGCTACCTGACTAATCGAGAAGCAGCCAGCGCCCGCGTCTTTCGAGTTTATCGACCGACGCCGGCTCACTACCATGCGACCTGCGACGAATACCTTTACGTCTTCTCAGGCCGCGGAACGTTCTGGATGGAAACTGCTGAATCTCAGATCGAATTCCGTCCTGGTCAGCTGCTTTTCTTTAAGCGCGGCACGGTGCACGCCATGCCGGATATTCTAGAAGGGCCTGTGATTTTTCTATCGGTCGACACGCCACGGCGTGACCCCAAGGATGTTATTTTTGTGAACCCGGAAGACGGCACGCCGGAAAGCTTCATCAAAGCCGTCGAATAGGATGTTTCGTAAGGTTCTTGAATGGACGATACCGATTTTGTGGATTTTGTGGCTTGGTTACTGGTGGTTTGAAGCCAGAAACACGGCGCGTACACAGAAATCCGAATCGCTTTTGACCGCCGTTGTCTACCGGGGCGCAACCGTCGTTGGTATTGTCCTCATCTTTGGTCTCAAGCGACAACGGACTGAACTCTGGCCGGTTAATGCTCAATTGCTAGGTATCGCGGTAATATTTATGCTCTGCGGTTTCTCTTTCGCCATCTGGGCCCGACGGCATATCGGGCGTTTCTGGAGCGCAAGAGTCACACTGAAGGAAGGACATCAACTGATCGAGTCAGGTCCTTACAATTTAGTGCGTCATCCGATCTACACTGGCCTGCTGCTCAGCATGGCGGCCACAGTGATGACGATCGGGAGCGTGCAAAGCCTATGCGGCTACGCGCTGCTAGTCGGAGCATTAATTTTCAAACTCGCCGCAGAGGAGCGATTGCTCGCTGCGAACTTTGGACAACCGTACCAAGAATATCGGAAGCGGGTTAAGGCACTGATTCCCGGCGTGATTTAAAAAGCGGCTTCGCCGCAGTGACCCGCTTACTGCATCGAGTTGCGCCAAAGTCGTAGATCCGTGTAATCGCCAGCCATCTCCTGCACAGCAATAGTCTCCACGTGCCGTAGAGGGTGACGCCGCTTATACTTTGCTGCCGCCGTCACAAAGGCTGCAGCGACATTCACAGCCGGGACATAGGTCCCTAGCCGTCTGTCTTCTACATTCACAATCGCGTAGTAGGTTTTCATGGCTCATTGAAGGTCTGCTTCTCGATTACAACAGATTCCGTGCCAATCCATCATTGTCATCGTTTGTGCCTCTCCACCAAGTGCTTGCGCACAGAGTGGAGACCGTATGCTGGTCCAAGATTTCGGACTCTACGAACGTAAGACTGTTTACTCGGAGGGTGCTTCGAATTGTCAGATCGCAAGTCAGCGGGCGCGTTGAGACAAGCCGAGCATTTCGCGGGCTTGGGCCGAGTCGCGATGCTGGCGGCCAAGCGCTTCGGCGATGCCGCGAATCTTTGTGTTCCGGAGATCAGCAGGTTCGACGGTTAGCCCGATCGAGCTGAGCTCAGGGGCAATGGAGCGATGGGTTATCAATCGTCCGCCGCGGTCATCCAACCGCTTCAATAGACGCCGGTCACAATGATCACGATGGAGATGGGTAATTAAAGTAACGGTCGTACCTGTAAAATCGGGGATCGGTTCGAGCGAGTGGCGAGGTTTGCCCAACAGGTGCTCAAACGGCTCCGCATTTTCCATCGGATCGATGACAATCCGTTGCTGATCCCGCACAATCTCAACACCGGCCCAATTCAGGCGCCTGACGCTAATCTGGCTCGAGGTTTGCATGATTCGAAACCTTAAAGGTCGGGCTACTCCGTACTTGTATCAGGGCATCAAGTGGCGCAGGAGACCTGCCACGGTGACCGCAATGACAACCGTGGGAAGAATTGGCAGGCGCACCGCCGCTGCCACTGAGATCATTAGTGCAGTAACATCTGCCGGACTTTTTGAAACGAAATCGGGCGCGATAGCCGACACTAATACCGTATTCGCGCGATGCAGAAGGTGAAGCTTTCCACCGAACTGCCTCTTGGTCCCGATGGGAAAAGGCAGAGGGAGGCGACCAGAGGCTCACGTCTATCCAAGCGAAATGCGCCCCCTTCTTTTCGGAGACGTTAAAGCTGACCACTAGACGTTAAAGCTGACCACTAGACGTTGAGGCGGACCACTGATTAAATCCGTACGGTCTTCAGTTCTAGGATCCTTGCAACCTTCTCAACGTCTTTTGCGACATGGCCGACACCTAGTGCGCAATGGTGGGTTGGACCTTCCGCGCACCAAGAGTCCATGAATTCGGCCGGCCCAATTGGGAACCGGATCCGGGAATTGGTGTTACCTATCCGAAGAATCGGCCCGGGCATAGACTCTCCTTCAGCAACCAGAAGCTTTAGATTACTTTCTCTCGTCTGGGTGAGGCCAAGAATTGTAATCGGCCCGGTTTTGACCCGTGCTTCCACCGAGATTCCCTGGCCACGCTTCCCGTGAAAGAGCCCGAGTCCGCGTAAGGCAGGTTTTCCGTCGGCGATAGCCAAATGGAAAGGACCATCGTGTCCCATCAGCAGGAACTGGTCGACGAAATCCATCGCATAAAACTCAGTGAAGGATCCGCCAGCTTGGAGGCGGTCCATAATCAACATTGCAATCGCGTTCTTCATATCACCCTCGCCGCTGCAGGGAATTCCCCGCCCAGTTAGCAATGTGTTTCCAACGATTAGTCCCGCCGCTAATCGCTCCTGCGGGTTAGCATCGGTTCCGCGATAATAATAGGCCAAGCCATCCAAGCGAAAATCCGCTACGAGACGATCCAAGCCAGCCGCGACTTTTGCGCCCCAGTATAGCGCCTCGGGCTTAGGAGCCTTCGCCAAGGGATCAGACGGGCTGTCGCTACTAATTTCAAACAAGCCACGGGTGCACTTGAGGACTGCTTGAACGTCGTCGTCCGTGACTTGCTCAACCCGGGTCTCGAGGTCATCGATCTCCAACACCTCGATATGAGCGCCGGTTTGGCCAGTGATCGCCGTGAAATCCGAGTACATGTCCAACATACCCGGGTAAGTATGACCGAGAAAACCGAGCCGGCTCCGGCGTAAACTACGAGCGGCGGCCGTTGCCTTGACCCATCCATGGATCTCGCGCCAGGCAGTAGTTCCAGCTTCGCCGTCACGCTCGTGCAGAAGGCCACTAACTACATTAAAAGCGATTCCGCAACGAGCGAAGGCACAGGAAATCTCTGGGACGCAGCAGGCACAGCAGTTCGCTAACCATTCGCCGGTGTCAGTTCTTTCATAGTCAATCGCTGGCATTGGCTGCAGGTTCAGCACTAGGATCGGACACCGAAGGTGTTGCACCGCCGGGACAACTTGAGATGAGGTGGAATAGGTTCCGACGTAACAGACGACCAGGTCGACATCTTCCCGTGAGAAAAGCGATCGAGCCTCTTGAGCCGCAGGTTGAGTATCGACCAGTCCGGCAGAGACAATCTCGGAACCGAAATCCCGCAGCTTTTGCTCAATCTCTCGTTGATATCCAGCTAGTCGTTCTTTCAACCCGGGAAATTGGGGCCAATACGCCGCCAGTCCTATCCCGAAAATACCGATTTTGGGTGCTTGAACTGGGATTCGATCGTAGCCGGCACTGTCTGGCATTTGGGTTTTAGGTTTTAAGTTTTAAGTTCCGAGTTGGGCCCAGCGATGAGTGGGGATACCCTGGTTGTATTCGCTTTCGGAATAGGTCCTATATGGCGTATAGGACCTATCAGTTTAAGCTTCCGTTGATCGCGAAGTTATTTGGTCGATGCACCCAGATCTGCTGCCGTTATCAATTTGACTGGGACGTAGATCTCTCGTTTCTCGGCGTTGTTGTACTGCAGCTTCTCGCCGTTCATCAGTTTAGTCGCCAATTGTACGGTCATTTTTCCCATTTCTTCCGGTACTTGTTGAATAGTTGCGCCCATTTGCCCCGCTTTGATCGCTTGAAGCGCGATTTCATCGCCGTTAAATCCCACGATATAGACATCCTTCACCCCGCTCTTACCTGAATCTGCTACTGCCTGAGCAGCACCAACCGCCATTGGGTCATTCCCGCAAAAGATCGCAGCAACATCGGGATGAGCGGAAAGAATATCTTTGGCGACTTTGTAGCCTTCTTCCTGTTTGCTGTTGGCCGAAAGCGATGCCACTACCGTGTACCCCAATTCCTTGATTCGTTTTTCGAAGCCGGCGTTTCGTCGAGCAGCATAAACGGCGCTCGGTTCGCACGAAATCGAGGCCACCTTCTTGGTTGCGGATGGTCTTCCCTTCAGAACGCTGGCAATCTGATCAGCGGCAATAACTCCTCCTTTGTCATTATCCGAGATCACGATCACGTCATAGTCGGTCCCCCCACCCCCAATATCGTCGACGACCACTGGAATCTTCTTTGCTTTCGCCGCGTCAACAATTGGGCCAAGCGCATCTGGTTTAAACGGCGATATTATTAACGCGTTAATCCCCTGATCGATTAAGTCTTGGGTGGCTGAGACCATCGTCGACTCGCTGCTTTTTTGATCCACTAAAACGTAATCGTAACCGGCAGCCTCAGATGCTTCCCTCGTCCCTTTTTCCATATCTTGGAAAAATCCGTATTGCATATCATAGACTGAGAAACCGATCTTTTTCTTCGCTGGCGCAGCGTGCCCGGAAAGGGCTGGCTGCAACGCGCAGATTATTAGTAGGGCAGTTAGTAGTTTGGGGGGCTGTTTCATTTGGTTGGGGTACGAGTTACGGTTTAGGAGGCCGGCGCTCACGGCGCCGGGTTAGTTGGTTGGTGGTTACGTCTGTTCCAACGCTCGAAGAGGCGCTGGCGAATCCCTTCAACGGAGAGTGCTAACAACAACACGAGACCAACCGCCACGCGTTGTACAAATGCATCGACGTGATGCAGATTCAGTATATTGGCTAGAGTGGCAAAGAGGATTGCTGCCGCGAGGGTTCCCAGCATACTGCCTCGACCACCAGCCAGTCTGGTCCCGCCAAGTACAACCGTAGCGATCACATTCAGTTCAAATCCCGGTTCCAGGCCAGGACCAGCCGAATACAGGCGCGATCCCAAGAGCGCAGCACCGAGACCGGTAAAGAGTCCAACGATCAAAAATACACATAGGACAGTTCGTCCGATTGGGACGCCAGCAACGTGCGCGGCTCTTATATTAGAGCCAACTGCGAAAACGTACCGTCCAAACGGCGTACGATGCAGAATCACAATTCCGATCAGCACGCACAAAAGAAAAATAAGGAACGGTACTGGGATGCCGCCGAGCTGCCCATTGCCCCACCAGACGAAATCCTTGCCGTTGAAACGGGCCGTTTGCCCATTGGTAAAAATAAAAGTCAACCCGCTGATGAGGAACATGGTGCCAAGGGTGGCGATAAAGGCTGGGATCCGCAGCAGTACAACCAAGGAGCCATTCAGCAATCCGATGATACCGGCGACTAACACGGCGGCGATAAACGCAGGAATGACACCGTAGTGGGCGGCAACTAAAACCGCTGTCCAAGCACTCAAAGCTTGGCTCGATCCGACTGATAAATCAAAGGTTCCGGCAATAATCGCGATGGTCATGCCGATTGCGGAGATACCGACAAAGGCACTTTGTCGAAGAACGCTGGACAGGTTGTCCAGATTTGCGAAACGAGGTGTTCCAACCGCGGCCACTATCCAGACCAGAATCAGGACGATAGCAATTCCGAATTTTTCCCATAGTAAATCCCAATCGATAGCAGCGCGTCGCCTGTCCTGGTCGGGCTGTGGAGAACTCATAGATAGAATTTGCGGCTTATCTGACATGCCGCTCAACTTCCTCTTTCCCGTGACGGAGGTATTTATGTTCTCTTTCACGTGGTGCTATCTCAGTGGGCTCGATTACGCGGTCTGTTTATTTCTCGCTTTAGGTCCCTTACTTACATTTTCGCGGCGCGAGGACGCGCGCTCCCCTGTCGGTCACGTCGCCAAGTTTAGAAGTCCACCCGGTCGTGAGGCTGAGCGCGCCCAGAAGCAATAGACCGAGAGTAACATTTTGATAGAAAACAGAGACGTTGAGTAGATTCAGACCATTGTTAATCACTGCAACCAGCAAACTGCCAAACAGCGTACCTGGGATCGATGCCTGACCACCGGTTAACGGAGTACCACCGAGAACCACTACCGCGATCGCAGACAACTCTAAACCGGTAGCTAAGCGACCGTTCCCGGTGAGTACTTGGGCACTCAGAATGAGGCCGGACAAGGCGGCCGTCGCCCCGACGATCGCGAAAACCGACCATAGTACATAGGTAGTCCGTACACCGACGCGCCGGGCAGATGCGAGGTTGCTGCCAGTAGCAAGGATGTGCCGCCCAAAACGCGTGTGTTTCAGGAGGAATCCAAAAAATAGAGCGATGGCTAAGGCAAGGAGAGCCGGCATGACCCCACTGGACAAGATCTTGTAGTCGGTTTTGCCAAACAGATAGATATCTCTCCCTCTCGTGTAAATGAGAGCCGCTCCCCGGACGATGGTTAGCATACCCAGCGTAGCGATGAACGCTGGCACTCGCAGCTCAGTCACGATGAGTCCATTCACCCAGCCAACCAGTGCGCCGGTAGCAATGCCCAGAGCAATAGCGGGCATCACACCAATTTGCGGAACCACACTCATGGTGATGCATCCGGCAAATGCGGCCGTTGAACCAACCGACAGATCGAAGTTCCCGCTGGCTATGGTCAGCGTCATGCCTAGCCCGACAATTGCCACCACACTGGCGCTCGTGCAGACATTTAAAAGATTGTACAAGGTCAAGAACGTCGGCGTAAGCAGGGTAAAAACTGCGCCTACAACCAGCAGCGTCACTGCCACCGGCGAAGGGCGAAACCAAGTGAGACGGCCACCTCTACTCTCCATTCGCCACCTCCAACGCTTGATCTCGAATCGCAACCCGATGCGAAAGGCCCGTGGCGACTTCCATTACCGCTTCCTGTGTCACTTCATTCCCAGAAAGCTCCGCCCGAGCTTCTCCGGCGACAAACACGATGCATCGATCAGCTAGCCGAATCAGCTCTGGCAGCTCGGAAGTTTGCAGAAGGATTGCGATCCCTTTTGCAACCAATCCGTCGATCAGTGTGTAAATCTCCGCTTTTGCGCCAACATCGACACCCCTGGTCGGCTCCTCCAGTAGAAGAACTCGACAGTTCTCTGCCAGCGCTCGTCCGAGGATAATTTTCTGTTGGTTGCCGCCACTCAAGCCGCTGACTCTCTGCTCTGGCCTGCTGAATCGAATATTCAGTTGGCGTTTGTATACGAGTGTGACTTGTCGCTCGCGGGCGGGATCAAGAAATGCCGGTACAGACTTAAGCCATCGGGGTAGTGCTCCGATCGTCAAATTCTCGGTTACCGCAAGATCTGAGAACAATCCGTTTGTCTTTCGATCCTCCGGAACAAACCCAATCCCGGCGCGAATGGCTGCTCGCGGGTGGTTTGCTTGCAGAGGTTCTCCATCGAGCGTCACCGTTCCACTCGTGATTTTGCGAAGACCAAACAAGCCCTCCATCAGTTCTGAGCAGCCGCTACCCATTAACCCCGCCAATCCGAGAACCTCGCCACGACGGAGAGAGAAGGAGACGTTACGAACGGCTCCAGCATCGACTGTAACCTCGCGCGCCTCTAAAATGACTTCCCCAGGCGTTCGAACCGGTCGCTCTAAGTGCGCCAGATTGCGTCCCACCATTGCAGCGACCACCTGCTGCTCCGTCACAGCATTTCTCGGCGAGGTACTAATGTGCCGGCCATCCCGAAAAACGGTAACGCGGTCAGCAACCGAAAAGACTTCCGCTAACCGATGAGAAACATAGATCACGGCCACCCCACTGGAAGCGAGCGATCGGACGATTTCCAGAAGGCGAACCACTTCTCGTTCGTTCAGTGCAGCGGTCGGTTCATCCATGATAATGACGCGCGCCTTCGTCGAGAGAGCGCGAGAAATCTCGACGAGTTGCTGCTGGCTGATAGAAAGTTTGCTGACCAGAGTGCTGGGCTCGATATCGAGATTCAGCGTGTGCAGAATCTCCGCGGTATTTCGGTTCATCGTCTCCCAATCGATGAGTGGCCCACGTCGCGGCTCCCGGGTCACGAAAACATTCTCGGCGACGCTGAGATGAGGCAGCAAACTGAATTCCTGAAAAATCACACTGATCCCGCAGCGTTGGGAACCCAGCGGGTCGGAGAACACAAGCGGCACTCCATCAATCAGGATGCGGCCCTCACTTGGTTGCAGGACGCCAGCCAATATATTGATCAGCGTGGATTTGCCGGCGCCGTTCTCGCCCACCAGCGCGTGGACTTCGCCCCGCACGACATCGAAATTCACGTCGTCCAACGCTACCACACCGGGAAACCTGCGGGTGAGGTTTCGCACTTCGAGCAGAGAGGGAACAGAGGATTCAGGCATTCGGGGGCGCTAGGTACCAACCGCAGACGGTTGGCCGGTTGGGGTAGACCAGCGTACTCCGCAGGCGCCCTAAACGGAATACAGGAAATGACGAATTTAATACAAGAAATGGCAGAGCTCCGCGCATCTCTATCGAGCAATGGCGTTTACAAGGCATCATGCCTTCCGACGCACGCCGTATTAGGGAGGATCGCGTCCCCGTCCCGCGGCCGCGAGATTGTCAGCGGAGCCGCATGTATTCTTAGATCTACGGGCTAAAATTACGCCCAGCGCACCATATAACGCCTTCACGGCGCGCGCGGACGCGCGCCCTCCCTATGCCGGCCGAACGCGCCGCGGCCAGCTCCGAATTTTGTAGGAAGCCTGCTCGGTAGACAGGAGGCCAAACTCCATATAGTAAATGACGCGGTCGACCTCCCCCCTGATGACGAACTATTTTGTTTATCTGCCCGATCGGCTTGAGCACGGTCCGTGGGAATGCACGGCAACATCGGTTGGTCACCAAAACGTCTTGGCCGGAAGCTCATACCCGCCTCCACGTCATCCGGTAGACCACCATTTTACCTGGGAAAATGGGCGCGTGCTCAACGCATACCAACTGGTTTACATCACGAACGGACGAGG
>JAFAHI010000480.1 GCA_019237325.1 Verrucomicrobiota bacterium
GACGATCTATCAAAATTCGCCGTCCAGTTCAGACGCGATGCTTTTTGCGGGAAGATTTCCGTTTGCAATAATCTCTATCAGTACGGTTATCCATTTAGTATCACCGAGCTGCATACGGTTCATCCACTAACAGACTCGTTCCGCGCGGACATCAAGAGATTTGCGGCGGTGTGCCGAGTGGTTCGACGCCTGAAAGCTGCGCGCCTCGGTGCGATCGGTGCAAGGCCCAATGCGTTTAACACGACTCGTTACAGTGAAAAACTACTGCAAGCTTTTGGGATCAGTGTGAGTACCGCGGATCTCTCGGAGGTCTTTGGGAGCGCGGAGAAGATTGCGGATAACGACAAGCGAGTGAGTGAACGTTTAGAGGGCATCCAGTCTTATGTTCCGACCGGCGGTATACCCGCGCCGTCGCTGGTGAAAATGGCCAAGCTTGGGATCGTCATCGATGACTGGATGTTGCGCTACGGCATCGACGCAACGGCCATTCAGTGTTGGGATTCGTTGCAGCATAACTACGGCGTTAATGTTTGTACCTTGATGAGCATGATGAGCGAAAGCCTTCTGCCCAGCGCGTGCGAGGTCGATATCACCGGTGTCGCGTCGATGTATGCGCTGCAGCTGGCTTCCGGGAAGCCGAGCGCTCTCGTTGACTGGAATAACAACTACGGAAATGACCCTGACAAATGCGTCTTGTTCCACTGCGGTAACTGGGCGAAAAGTTTCTTCTCGGACGTAAAAATGGCGAACGCCGAAATCCTGGCGACGACATTGGGAACGGAAAATACCTATGGTACCGTTGCCGGCCGTACTCCGGCGGGTCCGTTCAGTTATGCAAGAATTACGACGGATGATCGTAATGGAGTAATTCGTACCTATGTTGGTGACGGCGAATTTGTAAGCGATCCGTTAGATACTTTCGGCAGCCGGGCGGTAGTAAAAGTGCCCCGCTTGCAGGCGCTCATGAAACATGTTTGCAAGTATGGATTCGAACACCATGCGGCGATGAACGCTTCACATACTGCTCAGGTTTTGAATGAAGCGTTTTCGACGTATTTCGGGTGGGATACGTATTTGCATGGGTGACCGCGAAGCGGCGGGCACTTTGGAGCGCTGCCTCGCTTGCGAGGCCGTGGTGAGCAAGGCGAGTTGATGCGGAACGATCTTCCGCGATCTGCGCTCTATCATTTCAGCGGGGGAGCGTCCATTGTCGGACGATACCTGGCGCCGGTGATCCAGGTGTCTGTCCGATAAATCTCTGCGCGCTTACCGCGGCCTCGTAAGGGAGGCACGCTCCAGGGTTCCGGCCGACATCGGCCTCGCAAGCGAGGCAGCGCTCCACGGCTCCCTAAAACTTCGTCGCGGCCGCGCCTAGCTTCTTTTCGTCGATGAGGTAGGTCTTGGTTACCACGATCGAATTGATCGGATTATTGTTCGTGTCTACCACAGCATTGCTGATCTCCATTAAAGCATCCATTCCGGCAGCGACGTGACCAAACACCGTATCCTTACCGTCCTGCGTCGGAATGTCCTTCAAACAAATGTAGAATTGGCTACCGTTGGACTCGAGCTTTGGGTTCACTTTAGCGGACAGCGCACCCATGGCGACCGCACCGCGGACATGTTTTAGATGAATCTCGGCAGGCAAAGTATAGCCAGGACCGCCCGTTCCCATGACGTTGCGATCGTTTTTCTTCGTCAAAGGGTCACCTCCTTGAATCAGATAGTTGGAGATGGCCCGATGGATTTTGGTCTTCACGTAAAACTTTTCTTTGACCAATTTCTTGAAATTATAAACGGTGTACGGCGCTGCATCCTCGTCGAACGCGATCACAAAGCTCCGAGTCTGGCGCACTTTTCCTTCTTTCCATTGCACCTCGAACACAGCGACATCTTTGGCGGACAGGACGGAACTGGTTACGATCAGCGTTACTACGAGAGCGATAAGTCGTTTTATCATGGGATGATCGGAAGGCTGCGGAGTTCTGCGGTTCCGATCAAGTCCGAATTATCCGGGTTTTGTACACGGTACCGAGAGCCGGGCTGGTCAAAATTGCGTTTTATGTAGGCCAGTCCGATCCAGGCTCCGAGCTTCGAGCTCCGGGCAGCGCTAGTGACAAAGCCGGTTTGTTGGCCGGAATCGTTCACCAGTTTGTCCCCGCTGGTCAGGACCGAACCTTCGATCAATTGAACTCCGCAAAGTTTTCGATTTACGTGGCCGATACTCTTCAGCCGGCTAATCACCTCTTGGCCGACGTAACACCCTTTGGTGTAGCTGACCGCTCGTTGATGCAGTCCAGCTTCGTTTGGGATGACGTCTTCATTTAGCTCGTGGTCCCATTCGGGGATGCCAGCTTCGATCCGGAAGGTCTCTACCTCCGCAGCCGGGAGCACCGATTCTTTTAGTACCTGAGGAACCACGTTTTTGAGTGTGATTGGCAGCAGCAGGTCATGGCCCTCGAGCCCAAACCGGTTGGACCGTGACACGCTTCCCTCGGGGAAGATACCGTCGGGAAGCTCGGGCGCCAGGGTGTGAAACAAGCTGAATTCGTCCGTTTGATCGGAGAACTCGACGTCATCGGCGATCGCATACTTTTCTAAACGGGCCGGCAGCGTTTCGCGAAGAGCCGGATGGCAATCAAGCAGGAACGCGTCCTCGATTGGCGTAACGAAAAGATCTCCACAAAGTTTCCCTTTGGTGGTTAAGACACAGGCATAGATCGTTTGACCGGGTTTCGCCTCCCGCAGGTCGTTCGTCAATTGGCCATTGAGAAAACGGACTCGATCGGCGCCGGTAACGCGGATTTTTGCGCGGCTGGAGAGGTCGATTAGCATTGGAGGTCGGCGGTTAGCAGTTAGCGGTAAGCGGTAAGCGGTTTGCCGTTGGCGGACAGTCGGTAGCGGCGACTGTCCAACTAGGTCGAAAGACGTTTACCGATTATAAATGTGTTCGAAGAGATTCGTGGGCCTGTCTCAACGCGCAGTCGCCATCCGTACGCTGGGATGGCGACTGTAGGGCTCAGGTTGTAGCTTGATGGTTGCTTCGGTTTCGTCTTTGGTTCGATCACATCAAACATCGTATTGGGACAGTCGCCGCTACCGAACGCCGTTCGCCTCTTACCCCAGGCGGTCATAACCAGGCAGGGTTAAGAACGAAACAAAATCATCGCTGGTCGTAATTTTCGAGAACAGCTCGGCTGCGTCCGGGAAACGTCCTTTCTCATAGCGAGCCGATCCAAGCCAATTCTCGATCTTTTTCAATTCTTCTCCTAGAATGGTCGTGAACAGCTCGGCTGTCACTTTCCTGCCATCGGACAACTTTCCTTTCGAACTACGGATCCATTGCCAGACCTGGGCGCGAGAAATTTCGGCTGTGGCTGCATCTTCCATCAAATTAAAGATAGGAACAGCCCCCGAACCGCGGAGCCACGCTTCTAGATATTGAACACCGACGCTGATGTTGGTGCGTAGGCCTTGTTCGGTGATCGGTTCTTCCGGACCGAACTTGAGCAGGTCATCACCAGTGACCGAAACATCTTCTCGTTTTCGGTCGATTTGATTTGGCGTCTTCATCACCGCGTCGAAAGCCTCAAGCGCGACCGGAACTAGACCAGGATGCGCCACCCAAGTGCCGTCGTGACCGTCGTTGGCTTCCCGTTCTTTATCGGCAATTACTTTGGCAAAAGCTTCCGCATTGGCCTTTTCGTCGTTCTTGATTGGGATCTGGGCTGCCATGCCGCCCATGGCATGGATCCCCCGCCGATGACAGGTCTTGATGCACAGAAGCGAATACGAATGCATGAAATGTGTCGTCATGGTGACGAGCGCGCGATCCGCGAGAATAAAATCCGAATTGTTTCGGAAACGTTTGATACAGCTGAAGATGTAGTCCCAGCGTCCGCAATTCAGACCAGCCGAATGATCTCGCAGTTCGTAAAGGATCTCGTCCATCTCAAAAGCGGCCAAAATGGTTTCGATAAGAACGGTGGCCCGGATTGATCTCCGCGGAATCCCGAGCTCGTCTTGGGCCAGGTTAAAGACATCGTTCCAAAGCCTGGCTTCGAGGTGGCTCTCCATTTTGGGCAGATAAAAGTAAGGACCGCTTCCTCGGGCCAGCAGTTCTTTTGCGTTATGGAACAGGTAAAGCCCAAAATCGAACAGACCGCCTGAGACCGGCTCGCCGTCCACCAGCAGATGTTTTTCCACTAAATGCCAACCACGCGGGCGGACCAAAAGAACCGCGACCTGATCCTTTAAGCGGTACTCCTTTCCTTCCGGACTCGCGTATTCGATAGTGCGTCGGATCGCGTCTCGAAGGTTGATATGCCCTTCGATCATGTTGTTCCAGGTCGGAGCGTTGGCGTCCTCAAAGTCAGCCATGAAAACCTTTGCGCCGGAGTTCAAGGCATTGATCACCATCTTGCGGTCGGTAGGCCCCGTGATTTCCACGCGACGATCCTGCAGATCTTTCGGGATCGGCGCGACCTGCCAATTCGACTCGCGGATGTGGGCGGTCTCCGGAAGAAAATCGGGCTTTTTGCCTTGATTGATTTCAGCCTGACGCCGCTCGCGCAGTTCGAGCAATTCTTTGCGCCGGCTATTAAATTCTCGCTGTAAACGAGCAACGAAGCGCAACGCGTCCGAGGTCAGAATTTCGGGAAACGGTTCAGGGACCGGACCCCTGATTTCAATGCCATCAAATGTTTGGGACGATAAGCTCATAGCGGCGAACGATTTGGTTTCAGCATCAAAGAAGCAGCGGGCTCGGGGAATGACAAATGACAAATGACGGGGAGGAATGTTCCGGCGGCCGCCCATGCGCGTCAACCTAAGGGTAGCTTCGATGCGAGCGGTAGCGGCGACTGTCCATGACGTCTAATGGTGCGCCATAATCTATCATCTTAACGGAGCGACAGGTGTGCCCAAGCTCGACGCGCAGTCGCCATTCGAGCGTTGATGGCGACTGCGTTCTGAGGCTAACCATACCTGCGACTTCGAGATTACCCGGTTTTGAAGCACACAATTGGGCCTCATGGACAGTCGCCGCTACCGAGGACGTACCATCCCTCCTAGGTTGACGTCTATGGGCGGCCCGCCGGAAGAAACGACAGCTGACAAAATGAGAACGTTCACAAGCGATGCCTCAAAAGGCCCCTTATTTTGCTGATTTCCGTTCTGCAGCAACCAAATCTGTCATTTGTTCCGGCGGCTGCCAGATCATTTTGCATGGTCCTAGCTTGACGTGTCATCTGTTTCTCGATTTCTTAAGAACCAGAAAATTTCAGGTTATTCCTTGGGCAGGCGCCTAATTTCTTCGCGACCCGAAATTTTATGCTATTTACATCAACTTACCCCGGGCTAATATCAATTTAATGGCATTACCGGATGAGCAAAATGTACCGTTCAGCAATAACAATTACTGATTACTGGTTACTGAATACTGCTCGCTCGCGCCCACGTCTCACGTCTCACTAAACACCTCTCACTTCTCACCGTCCCATGTATCTCCCCCTTGGCACCTATTCTCCTGACATCAAGCTTGGTCTTGTTTCAGCCTCTAGAAATTGTTTTCCGCGATCCCTTTCCGAAGAACGGACGCAGCGAGTATTGGCCGGATGTCGCCAAGCCGGCATCGAGCCATTCGTTCCGGAGGGACCAAGCCAGATCATTGAAACGAAGGATCATGCGGTCGAAGCCGCTCGGCAATTCAAACAGGCTGGATGCGACGCGGTGGTCTACTTTTTAGGTAACTTTTCACCTGAGATCGAAGACGCGTACTTCATCAAGCTTTTCGAAGGCCCAGTCATGATGATTGCCGCGGCAGAAGAGTCAGGGGCTACCTTGTTAGAAAAGCGGGGAGACGCTCTTTGCGGACTTTTGTCGGCGGCGTTGGCGGTGAGCAAACGTGGGCTCGCTCAGCGTGTTCATCTGCCGGAGTTCCCGGTGGTTAGTGCGGAAGAAGCCGTAAAGGAAATCGCGCATTTCATCAAAGTGGTGAAAGTCGTGAAAGGGACCCGCAACGCGACAGTAGGACTGTTCGGACCTCGCCCACGCGATTTTGAGACCTGCAATTATAATCTTGCGTCGGTTAATTCGATAGGGATCGAAGTCGAGGAGCTGGGGTTGTTCGATCTGCAAAATGAGATCAAGCGGATTAGAGCGAAAGGGGAGGATACACAAACCATCAAGGCTGATATGAAGCGGGAGGTGCCCAGTATTCCCGATGAAGATTTTGCTGATC
>JAFAHI010000485.1 GCA_019237325.1 Verrucomicrobiota bacterium
GCTTCTTTCATTGAGGACCTCGGCGCTGACTCGCTGGATACGGTAGAACTCGTAATGGCCTTCGAAGAAGAATTCTCCGTCGAAGTACCGGACGAAGATGCCGAAAAGCTCCAAACCGTCGGCGACGTTATCCGCTATATCGAAGAGAGAGCGAAATAGTTCCTAGGTCTTCACTCTACTGGCCTCTTCGTGGGGCCAGTTCGCAGTTTCTGCCATAAATCTGGCCTTTATCGGGGCCGGCATTGATCACGCCGAAGCTCTGGATAACCCAGAAGACCGCCAACCAGCTCCGTAGGAGCGAAATCTTTATAGCCTCGGCGTCCAAAAAAGCGATAAGCTCCGTAGGAGCGACATATATCGTCGCTGTTCGACGAGCAGATCCCGAAACTTGGATGTCGCTCCTACGGAGCTACCGAAATGCCCCGTGCAGCTGTAAAGATTTTGCTCCTACGGAGCATGTTCCGGTTCTCGGAAAAACCTCACTGCGTCGGAGGAGCAGGGGTTTCCACCCACCTAAAATCTCGAGGACGAGGACGACGACGAGAACGAGGACAATTAGTGTGCGCCCGCCTAAACCCCTTGTAAGAAAGGTCGTAAGGGAAGAGTTTGTTCCACGGGAGAAATCGGCTACTGTTCTGGTCTTTTCCGCCTATGTATCACGGGGACGATCTGCAATACGCGCTAGAGAATACCAAGGTCATCCATTCGCCCGACCGGCGGATCGAAACCTTCGGCGCGACCAGCTTCGATTTTTATTTGATATCCGAGCTCATGGATAGTGTAAACGAGATCCGCGTTCGTTCGGGGCGGATCCAAGCAGATCGACCACAATTGGTCACTCCTGAGAACATGGCGAAATTGCTTCTGGATGGCTTTGGTGAGGCGGCCAACCAATTCGCCCAGCTCTTGCAGTCAAGGAACGCAGCCTTCCTGAAGTATGGGTTTCAAATTCGGAAGGAAGGCGTTACTGAGCACATCGTTCATGATTCTTTGCCGGCGGTAGTGGATCGGGTAAATCAGGACGTGCCAGAGGGCCAGCGTGGTGGCAGCGCGATCATCCAAGGGGTCGACGAGGGTTGGGAAATCTGCCTCTTGAAGGTCACGTTAGAGTTGGTCGAACAATCGGCGCGAATAAATTGGTTTGATCTACGGCGACGTGGTTTGCTGTAGTGCCCTGTCCGCGAAATAGCATGACTTTCGTTGCGATCAAAATGGGCCGTCGGCAAGGCGCGAAGAGCGGAGCATATCTAAATCGATACGTGACCGACGAGCAACGCGGCCGCCGGCCCATTTTCATCGCAACCCTCCGGGCCGCGGTCGGTTGGCTGTTTTTCCGCGTTGCTCGCTCCTTACGTATCGCGTTCAGATATGCTCGTCGCTCGCGCCTTGAAAAACAGCCAACTGACCGGCGGCGAAAGCCATGCTATTTCGCGGACAGGGCACTGGCCATGGAGCAGTAGCCTGATCAACTGAATGAGCTTTCTTTGGAAACTCGGAATCCTTTCCGGTTTGGCCTTTGTAATCTTTGGCGGCGGTGCTTTTGCAACCTATGAACTCTTTATAAAGAAAGCCTCCAGGACCCCGACTAAGGGCAACGAAGCGGTAGTTACTCCGACGCCTGACCCTGGAATCGCCTTACTGGAACAAGGAAAACAATTGATCGCTAAAGGAAATATCGAGGACGGTAAGCGACTTCTGATTTCGATTTTTCAAAGCTTCCCAAAATCCGTAAAAGCCGATGAGGCCAGAAAGACGGTTGGGGATATGAATATTCAGGACTTTTTTTCGCCACAACCCTCCGCGGATAAGAAGGAGTACGTAGTAGTGCGAGGGGATTCCATCGCCAAAATATCGGCGAAGACCAAAGCAGCGCCGGAGCTAATTTTCAAGGCGAACGGTCTCGAGGGGCTAATGATCCAGCCGGGAATGAAATTTATCATTCCTAGTGGACAATTTAGCATGCAGATTTTCCTGGAGGCCCAGGCGGTAGAGCTCCTTAACCATGGCCAGTTTTTTCGGTGGTATAAGGCTCTCGACTTTCACGTGCCGCCTAATATGAAACCTGGTCAATTGAAAGTGATTGGTAAGGAGGCCTGGTCTGGAAATGCTAGAGTTTCCTTCGGGGAAAGGAAATTTATCGGCAGCAGTCGCTGGGTGGTGCTTAGCCAAAGCGGTATCACTTTGTACTCTGAGACTTCCCCTAACACACCAAATGTCCAGAAACCGAGATTTGGCATTGAGCTTTCTCCAGAGGACATGGAGGAGCTGTTCGCTCTCTTGCCAAAAGAAACGCCGGTGACGGTTAGCAAATGAAAGTTCGACCTTTAGATTTTGAGAAACCGATCGTCGACCTGGAAAGGCAGCTGGAGGAGCTGAAGAAACACTCGAAGTTGCAGGAAGTCGATCTCGAGAACGAGGTCGCTGCGATGGAGCGCAAGATCGAAGCCACCCGTAAGCAGATCTATGAAAATCTCAAGGCCTGGGAACGGGTGCAGGTAGCCAGGCATGAGCAGCGTCCGTTTGCCTTGGATTACCTTGATCTGGCTTTTACTGATTTCACGGAGCTGCATGGGGATCGGCTGTTTGGCGACGATAACGCGATGCCTTGCGGCCTGGCCACTTTGGGGAATTACCGCTGCGTCGTGGTGAGCCACCAAAAAGGGCGCGGCACAAAAGAGAATATCCACCGCAACTTTGGTAGCGCCCATCCTGAGGGCTACCGCAAAGCGCTTCGGGTTATGCGGCTAGGCGCTAAATTCGGACTGCCTATTGTCGCTCTAATCGATACCCCCGGCGCTTATCCCGGTGTCGGTGCCGAAGAACGGCACATCTCCGAATCAATTGCAGTGAATTTACGGGAAATGATGTTGTTCCCGGTCCCAATCGTCGCGGTGGTCATTGGCGAGGGAGGCTCCGGCGGCGCATTAGGGATCGGGGTTGCCGACCGAGTCTTGATGTTGGAGAACGCGTATTACTCGGTGATCAGCCCGGAAGGGTGCGCAGCAATCCTCTGGAGGCACCGCAGCCATGCGCCGGAAGCTGCGGAAGCACTCAAGCTAACCGCCCGAAATTTGAAGGAGTTCAATGTCATCGACCAGGTTATTCAAGAGCCGCCGGGAGGTGCGCACTTGGACCATGAGAAAGCGGCCAGCAATCTCAAAACTACCGTGCTCCAACAGCTGGACGAACTCAGCAAGAAGTCAAAGAAGCTCTTGCTGGAGGAACGGTACCAGAAATTCCGCGCCATGGGACAGGTGTTGGAAGGGTAGGGGCGTGCCCGCAAGAACCCGGGTGAAAGGTGAAAAGTGAAAGGTGGTGGAATCAGCGAAATCACCTTTCACCTTTCACCAATCACTTTTCACTTTCCGTCCCCTTCACCCTGGCAATAAACGCTGCCGCCGCCTTGCTGATGGCGTCGCCAACCGTGGCTTCGGGGTGCACATGCTTAGGGATAAACCAGGGCGAATAACCGACCAGATCGTGGAACACTAGTATCTGGCCGTCACAATGTTTGCCTGATCCAATGCCGATGGTTGGAATCTGGATCGAGCGAGTGATCTCGTCTGCAACCTTCGGAGCGATTAATTCTAAAACCACGGCGAACGCGCCGGCGTTCTCAACCGCTTTTGCATCCTCCACAAGTAGCAGGCTCTCGGCAGGCGTTTTGCCTTTGATTTTGTAACCGCCTTCTTCGCGAATGCGCTGCGGTAACATCCCGATATGCCCCATGACCGGCACACCTGCGCCCGCTATCGCCTTGATCTGTTCGACGCGCGTGGTACCGCCTTCCAGCTTCACGGCGTGGGCGCCAGCCGAGGTGAGCTTCTTCGCATTCGCAACGGCTTCCTCGGGTCCTCGATAAGTATCGATTGGTAGATCCGCCACTAACAACGCTCGCTGGACACCGCGGGAGACGGCGCGCAAATGGTGCAAGATATCTTCAAGCGTGACCCCGGTTGTATCCTGTAACCCCAACACCACCATGCCCATGGAATCCCCGACTAGGAGTACCTCGATCCCCGCTTCATCAAGGAGACGAGCGGTCGGATAATCATAAGCGGTTAAGGCAGTGATCCCGTGCCCTTTCGCTTTCCGGACGATGTCAGGCGTAATCCTATTCATTAACAAGCTCCTCAGCAATCTTCGTCACTTCTTCCTCGGTTTTCAAACCGATCAGTAAATGCCGAATCGAAAGTGTTTGTCCCGGTAACACCAATTCGGGTGCAACATCTGCCAGTGGCCGGAGCACAAATCGTCTCTGGGTGATTCGCGGGTGCGGGATGATGATTTCGGCGCTGTTCAACGTCAAATTGCCAGTGTAAAGCAGGTCCAGATCGATCGTACGAGGCGCGTTGCGAGGCCGTTTCGAAGGCCGCCCAAGGGACCGCTCGATCTTCAATAACGAATCTAACAGCGCAATCGCCGGTCTGTGAAACTCAATTTCCATGACGGCATTCAAATATCCGGGAGCCCCGGGAGCGCTGTCCACCGGGCTGGTCTCATAAATCGAAGAGCACCGAATCGCGGCCGGATTCGAGCTAAGATTCGCAACCTCGCGATAAGCGGTCCGCAGGTTAGCCAATCGGTCGCCGACGTTGGAGCCTAGAGCAATCCCTGCGCGCATGTTGGGAGGAGCTAGGAGTTAGGAGCTAGGAGGGAAGCGGTGTCGGCTTGGCGCGCGAGTGGACACAGTGGACGTAGTGGACTGCAGCCGCAAAAGGGTATTCCCGCGCGGGTTCCACTACGGCTACTGCGTCCACTTTTGTCCACTGGGCCGCCATATCCTAGTTCCTAGATTCTAGCTCCTAGCTCCTTCTTTTAACCCGAGCACATCCCGCATCTCATACAGGCCCGGAGTACGCCCAACGATCCATCTGGCGGCTTGGATCGCTCCGCGAGCAAAGGTCTCTCGACTCGACGCTTTGTGGGTCAATTCTATGCGTTCGCCTAACCCGGCAAATAGGACGGTATGTTCGCCGATGATATCGCCGCCTCGGACGGCGTGGACGCCAATCTCATCCGCTGGCCGCTCGCCGACCAGGCCTTCACGTCCGTGCCGGGTGTTCTTCTCATAGCTCGACTGGCGAGCTGCGGCGATCAGTTCCGCCACCCTCTTGGCCGTGCCGCTAGGGGCATCTTTCTTTAGCCGGTGATGTAACTCGACGATTTCCACATCAAAATCTTTGCCTAGCTTGGCCGCCGCAGTTTCGGCCATCCAGAAAAGGAGATTAACTCCAAGGCTGAAGTTCGGAGCAAGTAGCACAGGACACTTTTGTGAAACCAACCGGAGAGTCTCGATTTGTTCTTGATTGTGACCGGTGGTGCCAACAACCAAAGGTGTCTGACTTTCGGAACAGAGCCTGGCAACCGTAATGGTGGCGGCGGGCGCGGTCACATCGATCACGACATCCGCTGACCCGATCAACTTATCGACCGGGTCTTGTCGGGTTGCGCCTTTGATCGCCAAGTCTCCTTGGCTCTGGGCGACCTCAACGATCGCTTTCCCAAGTCGCCCGGTGGCTCCGTGGACAAGGAGCCTGAGTTGTGCGGGTGTCGATCCTGCCGGCTCGTGCTCCACGGGCGACGAGCCCGCGCCCTCCGAAGGCAGACTCATATCAGCTTGCACGCGGTCAGCGTCTTCTTCAGGCGAATGAGATTTACTTCATTCAGCTCACAAAGCGGCAAACGGTATTCGCTTTCAATCATTCCCATGAGATGAAGCGCCGCCTTTACTGGGATCGGATTGGACTCGATGAAAAGGTCTTTAAAGACCGGGTACCACCGGAGGTGGAGATCTCGAGCCTCTTGGGGCCGGCTTGCGGAAAACGCTTTCACCATATCGGCAATTTGCCGCGGGATAATGTTAGAGACGACACTCACCACGCCAACGGCTCCTACGGCCATGAACGGAAGCGTTAAGGGGTCGTCCCCGGAAAGGATCGTAAAGCTGGGGGGAAGGGCATTTCGTAACAAGGATACACGGTCGCAATTACCACCGGCTTCCTTAATCGAAACCACATTTGAGCATTCCCGCACCAGGCGAACACAAGTTTCTACCGCGATCTCACTCGCAGTACGGCTTGGCACATTGTAAAGCATGACCGGCACCTTGGCCTTTTCGGCAATGACTTTGAAATGCCGGTACATCCCTTCTTGGGTCGGCCTGTTATAGTAAGGGCTGGCTAACAAAATCCCGTCGACTCCGACCTCTGCTGCACCGACCGATAGATCGATCGCTTCCTGAGTCGAGTTTGATCCGGTACCGGCAACGATTTTGCAGCGTTTTGCCGCCTGGTCCACGGCGATCTTAATCACCAGCAGATGTTCTTCGTGGTCTAAGGTTGCGGCTTCTCCGGTCGATCCAACCGGCACGATTCCATCGACCCCGTTCTGGATCTGAAAGTCGATCAGTTTCCGAAATGCACCCTCGTCGATTGCACCATTTTTGAAGGGAGTAACGATGGCGGTATAGGTGCCAGTGAACATGTCTCGTTTTCTACGGCAGATTTGCTCGGCCCTCAAACGGGAAATGCGTGTGGGCGAAACGGCGAACGGGCGAAACGGCGAATGGGCGAACGGGCGAATGAGCGAATAGCGATTTTTTCGCGGCGGCTACAGCGCGCACGCGCCTCTTCGCCCTTTCGCCGTTTCGCCCACACGCCCGTTCGCCCCCTACCGGCTCCTCCACACCATACCGTCCGCCGGAAAACTGCCTTCCCGCAACAGTTGACCCCAAGGCGGCAAACTCTGCATGCGCGTGCCGCCGGTGAATTCCTCGGCTACAAAGCGAAGCCTTTCTTGAAATAATCGCGCCGTTTGCCGTTCTTCGTCTCGATCAAAGGGCAGCTTATTGAACTCGGCAACATCACGGTACCGTCGGATAATGTCATTTGCGGTTTGTTCGTACCCGGACACCACTTCCGCCAAAGTCGACGAGTCCAACCGGCAGCCCTCCTTTTCTAGATGGGTTAAAATCGACCGGGCGATATCTGTGACCATTCCGAGCAGACCCTCCGCGGGGCGCCCGGGATCGATGCTTTGATGCCGATGATGGTAACGCATCGCCAAATCCACTTGGCAAATCTCTTCCGGATCAATTAACCGGTAAGCCTCGCACAGCCAGCCGATTTCCACGGCCCAACCATTTTCCACTGACAAACTCGCCGCGACCCCAGTCGAAAGGGCGCATTCACCCGCAAGAGGATAGCGAAATGAATCGATAAAATCGAGTAGCGGTAGATGACCGAGGGTCCGAACCAAAGCCCGTACCAGTGGGATCATGAAAAGCCGGGTGGCCCGGCCGTAAAGCTGTTCCTGTACTCGGCTATAGAAACCTTTGCAGAACTCGTACTCCAGCCTGGCCACTGGCACCGCCAATGAGATCGGTAAGGACGCGGTATAGTTCTGGATGTCGCAGTCATGAATGACCAAGGCTTGCAATTCGGTCTCACTCACGGCAAAGCCAAGGCCGCTCCAAAGATTTAATCCTTTTCCGGAAACCGCCGGCAGATCGTGGTTCCGCAACCAGGAAATGAAAGCGGGTGAATCATTCCAAAGGAGGGTGTGAGGAATTCGGAGTTGCGACCAGAAGCCAATCGCGTCGTGTACCGATGGGAAGCCATTTACTGAAATGATCGCGTGCTCGAAAAGGTTGAGTTGGTTGAGCGTCGCTACCGTGTCGATCAATGGCTTGGTGTCGATATCACGGGCGTGACAAGGCAAGAGAAGCCCTAGTCCAGCTTCCTGTAGTGTTTGATCCTCAGCAGGCTCAGCCTGGTTCAGGCGGTGTAATGTGCTGATAAGACCGTGTTGGAAAAAGTCGCTCATCTGCGGAGTAGAATACAGGAGCCAGAATACAGGAGCCAGGAGGGAGAGGGGGGTTACAGTGATTAGTGAGAGGTGAAAAGTGAAAGGTGAGAGGCGAAAGGCCTGCCCTGAGCAAGCATTAAGCGCGTCGAATAGGTGAGAGGTTCGCGGCTTTTGGTGCTCTCCCGGTAGGGACGAGCTCCTGCTCGTCCGCTTCCTCACCGCAAAGCGTTTTCTCGTAGCAATCCTGAACGAGCAGGAGCTCGTCCCTACCGGGTGAAGGTGCGAAGTCTGAGACGCTCTCCTCGTGTCCTTTGCCAAAGAATTTGCAAGCGCTCGTTTGCAATCAACTCTTAGAAAGCGGTAGATCAGTGTCTGGAGTCCGATTTACGGTGCCGAACCCGTAAACGTTCGCGCTCGCAGTTCAGCGCGTGCATTTTGCGAGCTGCACCAACCCCTGAACAATCCATCATGAAAAAAGCTCGTATTATTCTTGACGCCGATTTTGCCATTTCCGAAGTCGATCGCCGCCTCTTTGGGGCGTTCGTCGAGCATCTGGGGCGTTGTGTCTACACGGGGATCTTCGAACCGGGGCATCCCTCCGCCGACAAGCACGGGTTCCGTTCGGATGTTCTGGAGCTCGTGCGCGAGTTAGGTCCGACCATCATGCGATATCCCGGCGGGAATTTTCTGTCCGGTTATAATTGGGAAGATGGCGTTGGTCCGATCGAAGCCAGGCCCGCTCGACTCGATCTCGCCTGGGCCAGCACCGAGACCAACCAATTTGGCACCAACGAGTTCATCACCTGGTGTCGCTTAGCCGGGATCGAACCAATGCTGGGCGTGAATTTGGGAACCCGAGGCCCGGACGAAGCTCGCGACCTGCTTGAGTATTGCAATCATCCCGGTGGAACTCGGCTTAGTGAGCTTCGCAAGAGTCATGGCTATGAGTGGCCGCACGCAGTAAAGTTCTGGTGTCTGGGGAACGAGATGGATGGACCTTGGCAGATCTGCCAAAAGACTGCGGCCGAATACGGCCGAGCGGCAACCGAAGCCGCCAAGGTAATGAAATGGGTAGACCCTTCGATTCAATTGGCTGCTTGCGGATCCTCGCATCGCGCCATGCCGACTTTTGGCGCCTGGGAATACGAGGTGATGGAGCACACTTTCGATCACGTCGATTTCTTATCATTGCACATGTACTTCGCGAACCCGCACAATGACAGCTCCGAGTTCTTCGCCAACATCGACATCATGGACCGTTTTATTAAGGAAGCGGCAGCGGTTGGCGACGCAGTGGCCGCCAAACGGCGATCGTCAAAACGGATGATGCTTTCGTTCGACGAATGGAATGTCTGGTATAAAGCGCGTTCGGAAGCGGACCATCAACAACCTGGATGGCCGATTGCCCCGAGGTTAATTGAAGAAGTTTACGATCTCATGGATGCGTTAATGGTCGGCGGCGCTCTGATCACATTGCTCAACAATGCAGATCGGGTGAAATGCGCGTGTCTGGCGCAACTGGTGAATGTGATTGGCGCGATCAAAACGGAGCCGGGCGGGCCGGCCTGGAGACAAACGATTTTCCATCCGTTCAAACTTGTTGCAGAGCTAGCGCATGGGAAGGTGCTCCAGACAAGGATCGAGACTCCCAAAGCAACCACTAAAACTGCCGGAGAAGTCCCCGAGCTCGTGGTCAGTTCCGTCTTTCATTCGGAGTCGCAAGCGGTGACGCTTTTTCTATTGAATCGGAGCCCGGAAAGCGAAATCGAGATTGATGGTGTCTTGCGCGGATTCCCAGCTTTTCAAAAAGCCAACGGCCAACGAGTGACCGGCAAGAACCTGCAACAGACGAACACGGCGAGTGATCCTGACGCCGTCGTTCCGCAAGCCCATCAGGATTTTTCTTTGCGCGACGATAGTTTTACCCTTCGAATACCGCCATTGTCGTGGGATGTGTTGACACTGAACTACAAAACCTAGTGGGTTATTGAAACCGGCTCCGTAGGAGCCACATATTTATAGCAAGAGAAGGAAAAGCAGGACGAGCTCAGTAGGAGCGAAATCTACGCCCGAACCACGGCGCCTATGCGCCTCCTAAGGAGCTGTTCGCGTTCGTGTTGCCGTAGCTATACCGATTTTGCTCCTACGGAGCTGGTCATTCCGGTCCTCTGCAACACGGGCACGAGTACGAGCACGGAACTCCGAACGGCTCACTTAATCCCCGCTACTGCCATCACCCCTTGGGTTACGCGCTTTTGGAACAGAATATACGCCGCAGCGGTCGGGATCGACGCCAGAACAGCGGTGGCACAGATCTCGGCGAACTGGACTCCGTAGGCGAGCTGGATTTGGGTCATGCCAACAGGAATCGTCAGCATAGGGGTAGAATTCGTGATTATCAGCGGCCAGAAAAAGTTGTTCCAGGTACCAATGAAAGTAACGATGCTCATTGCCCAGGTAATGTTCCAATTCAGCGGCAGATAGACCCGGAAAAGGATTCGCCAATTGTTTGCGCCCTCAACTAAGGCGGCGTCACGGAAGTCGCGGGGAACATCGTCAAAGAACTGTTTGAACACAATCACCGAAAGCGGAACCACGATCTGCGGCAGGATCAGACCGGCAAAAGTGTTCACCAGCTTAAAATGATTCAGCATCATGAACAATGGCACGGCCAGCGCGCTGAACGGCAACATGAACCCCACCAGGATTGAGGTGTAGACCACTTTTCGTCCCGGAAATTCCAGCTGGGACAATGCGTAGCCGCACATCAAAGCGAAAAGGATTGAAAAGAAGGTCACCGTTACCGACACAAAAATCGTATTCAGATACCACCGGATAAATGGGCTGGTCTGCAGAACGTAAACGAATGAATCGAAGTTTGGCGGCCAGGGAATGAACGACGGCGGCACCACGATCGTCTGATCCTCGGACTTGAGAGAAGTGATTGTGATCCAGTAGATGGGAAAAATCCACGCCAGCGCCATCACGAGCGTGAAAAGCGTGCAAAATAGCCCTAGGACAGAAAAACGCTTTGATTTCATTGAGGAGTCCGCCTGATGCGCAGGATACGGAACTGTATGAGCGAGACTACAATGATAATCAGCACTAACATCAATGCGATAGTCGCAGCGTAGCCTCCGCGTCCCTGCTGGAAACCCTGCCGATACATGTAAAGGAGGACGACCGTCGTGGAGTTGAATGGGCCTCCCAGTGTTAGCAAGTAAATCTGGTCGAAAATCTTAAACTGCAGAATCAACTGCAGCAGCAGAACAAGACTAGCTACCGGCCAAATCAAGGGGCAGGTGATGCTGGTGAATCTTTGCCATGCTCCTGCTCCATCCAGAGCCGCTGCTTCATAGTATTCTTTCGGAATATTCTGTAACCCGGCGACGAAGAGCAGCATGTTGAGGCCCACGGTCCACCAGATGGTAACGCCGGCCACCGCCGGCATTGCCAGAACCGGATCCTGGAACCAGGAAATATTTGATCCCAAGAAGAGATTAACGATCCCAAAATTTGTATCGAGCACCCAGATGGCCGTGTCATAAACGACGCTGACCGGCAAAATGTATGGCAAAAAGAAACACCCTAGTACAAAGAGCCGGAGTCGCTTCAACCGCACAACCAGCACTGCTAACAGGAAGCCCACCAAGGTATTGGGAACCACTGTTAGCAGTACAAAGTAACCGGTGTGGAGTACCGAAGCCCAGAAGTCCTGATCCTGAAATAAGGTTAGATAGTTAGCTGCTCCAATGAAACTCCCTTGTCCGGCGATGTCGGAGTTTGTCAGACTGAGGTAACAGACGCGAAGCGCAGGATACGCCAGAAAAAGCACATAAAATGAGAAAAATGGCAGCACGAAGAGCCAGGGAGCAAGCCGGCGTCGAATGCTGCGCTTGCTTCCCCGGACGACTTCCTTGCGCCCAACGTTACTTAACGCGACGTTTTCCACTGGCGCCCTGACATCTTCCTCAGCCTTGTTGCTGGACGAACTTCTCTAACTCACCATCGAACTGTTTGATCGCCTGGTCTACCGGCATCTGATCGTTCCAAGCTGGAAGTAGGAAGTTACTGATCGGAGAAAACGTTGGACCTCCCACGCCGAAAATAGGCAGCGGCGGTTCTAAAACGGCCTGCTTGGCCGCCTCTGCGCTATATTCGTTGTTGGGTACCATCTGCTTGTATTCTTCGCTCTGCTGCACCGGTAAATACGCCGGGATATGCCCGCCTCCGGCCCAGGTGACTTGATGGACGACGTATGCAATAAATTTCAAGGCCGCAGCCACCTTTTCCGGCGAAGGAGGGTTCTTCTCGTTGTTTGGGATCGCCAATTGATGGGAGTCAGCCCAGGTCTCGTTGTTAGCAAACAACTTCGGGAACGCCATCACCCCGTAATCAAAAGTTAGCTTCTTGTTTTTCGCTAAGTCGACCAGGGTGGGTACCTCCCAGTTCCCATTCATCATGAACACCGCTCTGCCAGCTGTGAATAGAGCGACACAGGACTGGTAATTCGTGCTCTTGGGAAAATACCCGTTTTTCATCCAGTCAGCCATAATCTGAAGTGACTTAGTGCCCTGGTTTTCCACGTCGCTAAAACTTAGTTTACCGTCCTTCAGGAAATCACCCCCTTGTTGTGTGAACATGGTGTACCACGCCCGCCAGCAGGAAGCCGGTCCCTGGGTGGTCTCCTCTGTAATCGGCAGCAGGTGAGTTTTAGCCTTCGCTTCACCCAACATTTTGGCGAATGCTTCAATACCATCGGTGCCAGTCGGTTTGCCGTCCGGTCCCAGCAGGCCGGCCTTTTGCAGTGCGGTCTTGTTGTAATAGAGCACCAGCGTGTGGATATCGAGCGGAACTCCAAACAGTTGATCCGTGTGCCCATACGTTTTGCTGAGCTCAAGCGATCGTTGGACGATCGAATCCTGAAAATCCGATTGCTTCAATCCGGCTGCCGCCAGCTCCTCGTTAGTAATCGGCCGAAGATCCTTTCCCTGAATGCCAGCCGCAAAATGGGAAAGATGATAG
>JAFAHI010000493.1 GCA_019237325.1 Verrucomicrobiota bacterium
CTTTGCGTGAGATTTTTCCGTGCCTTTTGGTTGCGCCTTTACCGGTGCTGTGAGCTTTTCTAATCACAAATGTCGAACGTGATTCTTACTGCTTCGGAGATGCAGGAGCTGGAACAACGCGCCTTTGCGGAGGGGGTTGACCAGGAAGGCTTGATGGACTTGGCAGGAATCGGCATCGCCCAGGAGATCCTTCGCCGGGAAAGCCGTCGAGGCATTTGCATTCTTTATCTCGGAAAAGGAAACAATGCCGGTGACGCTCTGGTAGCCGGGTCGGTCCTACAGAATGCCGGGTGGTCTATTCTGGTCCGATTCAGTGATTCTCCAGAGAAGTTAGGGCCATTGCCTCGCAAGAAGCTGCTTGCGTTCGGATCTGCTCCGCGCCACTTCCACGGCGATGGCGCCAGCATTTCCCGGAAGCTACCTGTGATTTTGGTAGACGGAATCTTGGGCATCGGTTCTCGGCCTGATCTTGGCCCCGGACTAAAAACCGTGGCGCTGGAGATGAATCATTTGCGGTCCTCATTGCGCGCGAGAACGTATGCCGTCGATGTACCGACAGGAGTGACCGAGGAGGGCGTCGACGCGGATGCTGTGATCGCGGATCTCACGGTTACGATCGGCTTTCCGAAGAAGTGTCTTTTTCGGGATGATGCGACTAATTTAGTCGGCAAGATTCACTGTATCGCTTTGGATTCGCTCACGGAGCGTTTCGAGGGCGACGAACATCGTGACCGGTTCATTGCTGCTAACGATCTTCGCCCGCTGGTTCCCAGACGTAAGTTTGACTCACATAAAGGTGATTTTGGCCGGATCGGGATCGTCGCCGGTTCTTTGGGGTTTGTTGGCGCTGGCGTGCTTTGTTCCCTATCCGCTGTGAGGGCTGGCGGCGGGTTAGTAACGCTTTATACGATGGCGGACGATAGCTATCCGTTGCTGGCCGTTAAAGCGGCGCCTGAGGTGATGGTAAAACCCATTCACGACTATCGGCAAGTGCTCGACGATCGGTTAACCGCGATCGCGATTGGACCCGGTCTCGGAACTGCACATGAGACACCGGTCTTGGACATCATTCGGAATTTCGAAGGTCCAATGGTGGTCGATGCAGATGCGCTGAACATCGTTTCTCGCCAAATCGATACCCTGGCGAAGGTGGGGGGACCTCGCCTGCTGACGCCGCACCCAGGCGAAATGAATCGGCTTTGGCCAAGCGGTACGGACAGGGTGGAGACCGTGCGCGCTTTTACTAATCAGTTTGAGGTCACACTCCTGCTCAAGGGTGCACGCACCTTGATTGGACAGAGAGCGAAATCCTTGTCTTACAACTCAACCGGCACTCCCGGTATGGCAACGGGTGGATCCGGAGACGTTCTTACGGGTGTGTGCGGAGCGCTGCTCGGCCAGCATTTGAAACCCTACGACGCCGCCAGGCTTGGCGCATGGCTTTGCGGCCGGGCGGCGGAGCTGACCCTGGAATCGGAGTCGGAGGAATCGATGGTGCCGAGCGATACGCTGAGATACCTCGGAGCGGCGTTTAAGGAGCTGAGGGAAGGGTAGGACAGGGAGATCAGCGCACGCAGGCCTGGAGGGAAGCCGCTTTGGAATGTGCCCAAAGAGACCCGCGATATTTGTCACGGCTCGCGGATGACCGCAAACCTTGTTAAACAGGCGGCTCCCGCGAACGTTTCGACGCGTGTTAGGATTATCGGCTTCGAACGGTACGATGGGCAAAAACGTTGCGTGCGGTAATTAGCGGGAGCCGCCTGTTTAACACCGGGTTTGGCCTTCCTCTACCTGGGAAGGAATATATCGGGCCTCTGGGGTATGAACAAAAGCGGCTCCCCTCCAGGCCGCGGCGCTGAACCACCCGCGTCTTCTTGGCTCGCCTTCCTTGAACTCCTACTCCAAATACTTCGCTAACCGCTCTCTCAGCTCGGCGCGCGCCCGAAACAGGATGCTCTTAACGGCCGGCACCGTTGTCCGCATTACCCGGGCGATTTCTTCGTAGGGCATCTCCTCGTACCGCCGCAGAATGATGGCCATGCGTTGCGATTCGGGCAACTGGTTGATCGCTTCCTGAATCGCGGATTGAAGCTCTTCTTCCAGCAAGGCCTGGTCTGGTTCGTGGGCAGTCCGCTCAGCCGGCTCCGACAGGTCATCGGTGGGTTCGGCGAAATGCTTTCTTCGCCGCATTTCGTTGAAAACAAGATTTCGTGTGATTCTGAATAGCCAAGTCGTGAATTTAGCCTTTGGCGTGTACCGCTGGGCGGATTTCCAAACCCGAATGAAGACTTGTTGGGCCAGGTCTTCCGCTTCCGTATCAGAACCGAGCATCTTGCTGATTGTGCCAATCACCCGTGCTTGATGTGCCTCGACGAGCAAACGGAAAGCGTCCATATCGCCCTCCTTGATTCGCTGCATCCATTCAATCTCCGGTTGGACCGGCTCGGCAGTGGGCAGCAAATCATCGGCTAGTCTACTGTCTGGTGACATTTATGTGTTTTTTTCAGTGAAGCCAATTGGCGATCTCGAAGCACACGGCCTGAGATTGGCAAAAGTTCTTGAGGGGAACCAGGGAACTAGATCCATCTGCGTAAAATCTGCATCCATCTGCGGTTGGTCTTTTGCTTTGTCAGAAAACTTCATTCGCGTCAATTCGTGTCCATTCGCGGTTTAATTTCGTATTGGCGTGCATTCGCGGTTTGTTTTCGTGTTCGCATCGATTCGCGGTTAAGTTGCTGGTGTGAATGCAGTGTGCCAAACTCAAATTGTGAAAAGTTTCACAAAGTCGCGCTTGGTTTCGAGATCGCTTGCTCATCTGTACGAAAAAGTTTCCGCCGGTGAAAGGATTACTGAAGATGACGCCGTTACGCTCTTTCGTTCAGGAGACCTAAATTCATTGGGGCAAATCGCGAGCATCGTTCGCCGGCGCAAAAATGCTAACCGGGCGACTTACATTCTTAATCGCTACATCAATTACTCCAATATCTGCGTTCTCTCGTGTCAATTCTGCGCTTTCGGCGCGCGTAAACGGGATCCTCACGCCTTCGAAATGGCGATCTCCGAAATTGCAGCTGCTATGGCGGACTCGCTGCGGCAGGGGGTCACCGAGGTGCATATGGTGGGAGGACTCCATCCGACTTTGCCTGGCGAATGGTATATCCAACTTCTCGAAACGCTGCGCGCTCTCGATCCCAACCTTCATATTAAAGCTTTCACTGCGATTGAAGTCCGGCACCTCGCCGAGAGGATCTTTAAGCTCCCTATTCAGGAAACGCTCGAGACACTGCGCCGGGCCGGCTTAAATTCATTGACTGGAGGAGGCGCCGAAATATTCGATCCAGTTGTGCGCGATCGGATTTGTCGAGGGAAAGAAACCGCCGAGGAGTGGAAAGACGTTCATCGGATCTGGCACGGCATGGGTGAACGAAGCACTTGTACCATGCTGTTTGGACACATCGAGACCATCGAGCAACGGGTTGATCATCTTCGTCAATTACGGGAGCTGCAGGATGACACTCACGGGTTTACCGGCTTCATCCCTTTTGCGTTTGTTCCCACGACCACAGAGCTGTCGCATATCCGGGCAGCCTCGGCAGTAGACCAACTGCGGACGTTGGCGGTAAGCCGGATCTATCTCGACAATTTCGACCATCTGACGGGCTACTGGATTGCCCTGACTCTACCAGTGGCGCAGCTTTCGCTCGCCTATGGAGTGGACGACCTCCACGGCACCTTAAAGGAAGAGAAGATCTTTCATATGGCCGGGTCCAAGACACCGCAGGAACAGACTGTGGAAACGCTGGAACGAACCATCCGCGAGGCGGGCTATGAGCCTCTGCAAAGAGACAGCTATTACCGCCCGATGGGCCTCTCACGGTCAGAAGCGGTGGTGGCGTAAGGGGCGGTACTAAAGCATCCATGGCCACAGCGCCTGGAGGGGAGCCGCTTTCGCCCGTGGCAAGTCGAGCGTGCGTTTTAGGAACCCGATGTTGGCACGGCCTGGGTTTGCGATAAACAAGCGGCTCCCGGAAACGTCTGCTGATGTCACCACGAATATGGCGTGTCCGTTCGGTTCGAAGATCATCGCCACAAGGTGAGTTCGCATCCTGGGTAGTTTGCGGGAGCCGCCTGCTGCAATCGGCCGGGTAATTCCAGAGTCCTTTCGCGCGAACGCGCGATCCGGTAGAACAGCGATAAAAAGCGGCTCCCCTCGAGGCGCCGGGTAATGACGCGATTTTTCGCGTGATTGTGCGGTGGGTTTGGTAACGATCAGCCCGCCTCCTCTACCGTGCCCGACCGGCAAAGTTTGCCCCTTTCCAAATGGAAAGGTTTGCAAATGCCATCATTGAACCGGCAAAAATTGCCTACCTTTTTGGTGGGCGCGGATCTGGGAAGAAACTAAATTGCGGACTTAACGGACTGATAGTGAGGAGGATAGATTCGCACGTGGCATCTGCAACCGACATCGCGGCATAGCGGGTGCTATCGGCAGTGGCAGGACGAAAAATACACTCAGATGCTTACAACGCCTTTTAACCCCCAGGTCCTGATGC
>JAFAHI010000497.1 GCA_019237325.1 Verrucomicrobiota bacterium
GCCGATCAGGACCATAAAAGCGATCGCAGCTGGGATCATCGCCCAATTGACGGGGCGAAACCCGGCCAGCGTGCAAACGATTACTACGATAAGCCCTTGGACAACCGCGACGGTTGTGCCACCCAACGTTCGGCCAAGCATGATCAAAACTCTAGGCACTGGCGCTACCATGGTTTCCTTGAGAAACCCGAACTGTTTGTCCCAAAGCAGTTCGATCCCGTTGAACATCGCTGTGAAAAGAATCGTCATACCGACGACCCCAGGAGCCAGGAACTGTAAATAGCTCCCCTCGCCCGCCTTTTGAAAGATCGGTCCAAAGCCGAACCCGAGCGCCACCAAATACAAGACGGGTTGACCCAAGGAAGACACAATGCGTGAACGCGACCTTATATATCGCTTCAACTGTCGGATCCAAAGTATGTAGATGCAGCTCACCGGAATTTAAAACTCACGCAAAGACGCAAAGGCGCAAAGAAATGACAGGAACCGGAAAAATCCGCTCCCGGTCTGTTTGTTTTACCTTTGCGGCTTTGCGCCTTTGCATGAGATTTTTTCTTAGTTCATCTTCGGAACAGCCTGGCCATATTTCTCATGCGGTCTAGCGACGTAGCTTCTTCTTCGCGAATCGCTGAACCGGTCAAATTGAGGAAGGCTTGTTCGAGCGACTCGGCTGAAGTGGCGGATTTCAGCTCGGACGCTGTCCCCTCAGCGATAATCTTGCCATGATCGATAATCGCGATCCGATCAGCAACCCGTTCCGCCTCTTCCATGTAATGGGTTGTCAGAAAAACGGTGACCTGCTCGTCCTGATTGAGCTGTTTGACTTGAGACCAGAGCTGATGCCGCGTTTGTGGATCTAGTCCCAGAGTGGGTTCATCAAGAAAGATGATCTTAGGCGTATGCAGCAAGCAGCGCGCGATCTCTAAACGGCGCTTCATTCCCCCAGAAAACTCTTTAACGAAGGAGTCTCGGCGTTCCCAAAGGCCAAAGACCTCCAACAAGCGAGGAATGCGTTCACGCCGAACGCGTTTCGGCACGTGATAAAACACGCCGTGAAACTCGATATTCTCGTAGGCCGTGAGCTCCGTATCAAGACTCGGATCTTGGAACACAATACCGATTTGCTTGCGGACTTGATTCCCCTGCTTTGCCGGATCAAGCCCATCGATCTCTACCGACTCACTAGTTGGGGCCAGCAAAATCGTTAACATCTTGATCGCAGTGCTCTTGCCCGCTCCGTTCGGGCCGAGGAAGGCAAAAATTTCCCCTTTCTTAACGTTGAACGTGACGTCCTGCACGGCAGGAAAATCCCCAAAGCGCTTAGTCAAATTCCGGACTGAGATCATCATCCCCCCTCGCAGTGAAGCTCTAAGATGTCGCGATGAGAACGTCAAACATTAGGAACTAGAAGCTAGAAGCTAGGAGCTAGGAGGGGTTTGCGGCCGTACCAGCCCAGACGCCCGCCGATGGCATCCTTTTCACTTCTCACTTTTCACCTTTCACATCTGGCGAGGACGCAATCCCTTAGCGCTACACCGCTCATCCCGCTGCAAATCCCTCCTAGCTCCTAAACAAAAAATGCTCCCGGGCTAAAACCCGGGAGCAAATTCTTCCTTTAAGTTAAACAGCGTAATGGATTAGCGGTGTCCGTGCCAGCCGCCACCACGCCAACCTCCGCCGCGCCAGCCACCACCGCGCCATCCCCCACGCCAGCCGCCACGCCATCCCCAACCACCGTGCCAGTAGCCCCAATAGGGACGACCCCAGCCCCAGCCGCCACCCCAACCCCAACCGCCATACCAATAAGGATATGGGTAAGGATAGTAGGCGCCCCCGTAATAAGGACCTCCATAGTATGCAGGGGCAACCGCAACAGCTACGCCCGCTTCAGCTTTGGGAGAGACTAAGCAAAAAAGACCGGCGACAGCGAGGATAAGTAATAGAAACCTCTTCATCAATTTACTCCTCTTATTTCAACTTCAATGTAACACTAAACATGCCTGCGGGCGAGGGTTTGCCCTCGATCGTACAGGCGGGCCACTTTATCAGACGCGACCGGTCGTCCCATAGTTACAGCCGGGAAAAGCCGGGATTTTGCCTTTGACCGGCCGGAAAACTCATTTTCACTTGACGCCCCAGGCTGAGGACAGCATCTTTCCGCTCTTTTCCAAAAAGGGGTCCTTATGTCTAGAGTCTGCAGCATCACCGGGGCGAAACCCACCAAGGGGCATGTCATCCATCGTCGTGGTATGGCTAAGAAAAAGGGGGGCGTGGGCCAACATGTCACCGCCAACACACCACGGCTTTTTGTGCCGAATCTTAAGACCCGGCGGGTCTGGGTGCCCGAGCTCGATCGTTTCGTTACGGTGAAGTTGAGTGCGCGAGCGCTCAAAACCATCGCCAAGAACGGCGCCTATCAAACGCTCAAAGCAGCCGGCTTAGTTTGAGTTTTCTATCCACCGCCTGCATCGTTCATCCTGCAGTGTAATGGAGGAACGATACAGGCTATGGACAAGAGAAAGATTATTCCGATAAGTGTCTTGACCGGGTTCCTAGGCGCCGGGAAAACGACACTGGTCAATCATATTCTTCGAGAGCAGTCGGAATACAAATTTGGTCTGATCATCAACGAGATCGGGGAGATTGGCATCGACGGCCAATTAGTTCAAACCGAGACCGAAGATGTGGTCGAGATGAGCAATGGCTGCATCTGTTGCACCATCAGAAAAGACCTGGTTAAAGGCATTCAAAAATTGCTCAAAAAAACCGATCTGGACTATATCCTGATCGAGACCACCGGGATTGCGGACCCCGGTCCGGTAGCGCAAACGTTTTTGAACGTGCCCCAGCTTCAACAATACGCCCGCCTCGATTCGATCATCACACTGGTCGATGCCCAGAACATCCATCAGCAACTCGAGGAAACGGCAGTCGCAAAAGAGCAGATCGCGCTCGCGGATTTTATTCTGTTAAACAAGACCGATCTAGTTAGTCAGCAGGAACTTACAGCGGTAGAGGAGTCGCTGCGGGCTATTAATCCGTTCGCTCGGATTTTCCGGACCGAGCAATCAAAGGTGAATTTGAAGGAGCTACTCGATGTCGAAGTCTTCAATCTGGATCACAAGCTCTCGGTAGATCCGGAATTTTTAAACGAGCTGAAGAACGGCGACCATTCCGAGATCAATTCCTTCTCGTTCAAATTCGATCGGCCGTTCGAGATAGAGGAATTTGATACGCAGCTGCAGTCGATCTGCGAGGGAAGCCAGGTTTATCGAGCCAAAGGAATCATCTGGGTCAGCGGCAATCCGCGAAGGGCGGTGTTCCATGGCGTTAACAACCGATTCACGATCTATTGGGATCGTCTCTGGGAAAAAGAAGAACCGCGTTTTAGCCAACTGGTCTTTATCGGCAAGGACCTGAAACAAGAAACCTTCGCGCAGAAGCTCGAAGAGTGTTTGGCCGGGTAGGTAAGGACGAATCGGCGAAACGGCGACAGGGCGATAGGGTCCGACGATCGGTAGGGCGAAAAACTCGGCGCGCGAGGAGCTGATCCGCTCTGTCATTTATCCGCGCCGGTTTTGAGCCGCTCGTGGGGCGGGTTTGCATCGATGGCCGTTCCAAAGCTAGGACGTGTGTTGCGATACGTCATAGGCGCGGCTTCACCCCACCCCAAACGGCTCAAAACCGGCGCGCACACGTCAAGGTTGCGAATAGAGCTCTGGGCGCCCCGAGTTTTTCGCCCTACCGCCCATTCGCCGTGTCGCCGGTGCGCCCCTTCGCCGTTTCGCCCACTCGCCTCCTCACTCCGATTTCGCCGTCTCGTGCTGTGACTCGATCAAAGCCAGGTCGGCATCGACCATGATGCGAACAAGTTCTTCAAACTTCACCTGGGGTTCCCAGCTCAACATCTTTTTTGCTTTGGTCGCGTCACCAATCAGCAAATCAACCTCGGCGGGGCGTTCATACCTCTGGTCGTGTTTGACAAACTCTTTCCAGTCCAGGCCGACCCGATCAAAAGCGAGCTCTACAAATTCCCGGACGCTGTGGGTCTCATTCGTCGCCAAGATGTAGTCGTCGGGACGATCTTGCTGTAGCATCAGCCACATTCCTTGAACGTATTCGGGCGCGTATCCCCAGTCGCGTCTGGCTTCGAGGTTTCCAAGATACAACTCCTTATCCAGACCGCATTTAATTCGAGCAACTGATCGCGAGATCTTTCGAGTTACAAACGTCTCCCCTCGCCGAGGACTTTCGTGGTTAAAAAGAATCCCGTTGCTGGCATGTAATCCGTAGCTCTCCCGATAATTGACGGTTGCCCAGTACGAAAAAACCTTGGCTACGCCATACGGGCTTCGCGGCCAAAATGGCGTTTTCTCCGTTTGCGGCACCTCCTGCACTTTGCCGAACATCTCGCTGCTGGAAGCCTGATAAAAACGGGGTTTAACACCCGCTTCACGAACGGCCTCTAGAATTCGGATCGTTCCAATCCCGGTAACATCCGCTGTGTATTCCGGGATCTCGAAGCTCACGCGAACATGGCTCTGGGCACCCAGATGATAAATCTCGTCTGGCTGTAGACTGTAAAGGAGCTTTACCAGGTGCACCGAATCCGCCAAGTCGCCGTAATGCAGAAATAGCCGGACCCCGTGGACATGAGGATCCTGGTACAGGTGGTCGATCCGTGCGGTGTTGAAGGTGCTGGCCCGACGAATAATTCCGTGAACCTCGTACCCTTTGCCTAGTAGAAAATCCGCCAGGTACGAACCGTCTTGGCCCGTGATTCCAGTGATTAAAGCGCGTTTCACTAAGTATTTGCCTCTTGTACTATTCTATCCCGGGAATTTCAGGCGCCAGATCGTGTAAAATCCGTCTCTGATGCCCAATGATCGCTGCAATCGCTCGCTGACCGGCTGCTAACATCCCGGAAAGATCAGTTCCAGAAAAGGTCGCTTCTTCGCCCGTCCCTTGAATCTCAATAAATTCTCCGCGATGACTCATCACCAAATTAAGATCAACGGCGGCTCTCTTATCTTCTTCGTAATCCAAGTCAACAAATACCTTGCTGTCCACAATCCCGACGCTGACGGCAGCCACGAGAGAACGCAAAGGCCATTTTTCCAAGGTGCCGGCCGCGATCAGCTTAGCAAAGGCCAGCGCGGTTGCTACGGTTGCCCCTGAAATCGCTGCCGTGCGAGTACCCCCATCGGCCCGCAACACATCGCAGTCGATCCAAAGTGTGCGCTGACCGAGCAAATCTAAATCGATCGCCGCTCTGAGAGAGCGCCCAATCAACCGTTGAATCTCAACCCCGCGGCCATCCAGCTTTCCCTTTGAAATATCTCGCGGCCGCCGGGTGAGGGTTGAGTACGGAAGCATCGAATACTCTGCCGTAATCCAGCCTCCGGGAACGTTCTGCTCCTTCATCCAACGTGGCACCGTTTCCTCGAGGCAGACTGCACAAATCACCTGCGTATTGCCCGTTGACACCAAAACCGACCCATGAGCGTGGGGAGCGATATTCGGAACGATTTTAAATGAGCGGGCCTGATCCGGAGCTCGATGCTCAGATCGCTGAATTACTTGGGCAGCCGGTTGTTCCTCCATAGCGCGAAACGGCGAAGCATAGGAGAAGGAGTTCAGGAGTTCAAGGAGTTCAAGGAGTTCAGGAGGCCGCCATGGCAGCAACGTCTGGAGGGGAGCCGCTTTGGGTCGTGCCAAAGAGACCGAGGTTAATAGTCTCGGCGCGGTGCATGTCCGCAAACGTTGTTAAACAGGCGGCTCCCGCAAACGGCTCAAAGCGTAATACGTTTGTCGGCACGTGACGCGAATAAATGATCCACGAGCGGAGCGCTGGGCGAAACATCACGCGCGGTAGCTTCCGGGAGCCGCCTGTTTAACTCGATTTTTGGCCTTTTCGCGTTGGAAAGAAAATTACGGGATCTTGAGGGCACGGGCCAAAGCGGCTCCCCTCCAGTCGCTTGCCCGATCCAGCGCTCCCTTGATCTCCTCCCCCGTCTGGTCGATGCTGCCTGCCGCAAATGGAGGTTACTGTTCAGGTCCCGGCATCGACAACCAATCTCGGTCCTGGGTTCGATTGCCTCGGCGTGGCCCTACAATTATGGAACCGGACCCGGGTCAGCCGCGTCAACGGTTCAAGCACGTCAGCGAGCCCTCGCCCTAAGATGGTCGACGAAGCCGCCCAAGCGTTTTTCTCGAATTCGACGATTTCTCCTTTCGAATTTGATTGGAGCCTGGAAGGGGATGTGCCTCCGGCCCGGGGTTTGGGCAGCAGCGTGACTTTGCGGTTAGGTGTGCTCTTGGGGCTCAACCGGCTAGCCGAAAACATTTATTCGACATCGGAGATCAAGCAGCTCTGTGACCACTTGGAAGGTCACCCCGATAACACCGCGGCCGCGTTACACGGTGGGTTCACGGTCGTCAATGCTCGAAGAAATGTCGCCCATCGTTTTGATGTATCCTCAGATCTCCATTTTGTGTTATTCATCCCAAACTTCGAAGTAGCGACTTCGGAGGCCAGGAAAGTATTGCCCGTGACGTATCCGAGGACCGATATCGTGGAGAATCTCGCTAATGTCGCACTGATCGCGGCTGCATTTGCCAGTCAGGATTACATGGCTCTCAATGATGCGTTTAACGATCGCTTGCACGAACCGTACCGTGAACCGCTGGTCCCGATATTGCGCGACTTGGTCCGCGCTGGTCAAAAGGCGGGCGCGCTCGGCGGCTTCTTGAGCGGCTCGGGTTCGACCATTGCCTGTTTGACCACCCAAGATCCACAGCCCGTGGCCGACGCTATGCGAGCTGCGGCCGGAAAAGCGAAAGGTAGTATCAGCATCGTGCAAGCCGATAACTGCGGCGCCAGGATCTTATAGAAGGAGACTCAGGATGCCAGGTAGATTGGATGAACTCGAACAATACGCCATTGATGTCATTCTTGAACGCCGCCATGGAGTTCGGCCCACCCTTCTTCGAGCCACTCTGCGGCTGCTGTCGCATTTGTATCTCGGGATCGTCCAACTGCGCATTTATCTCTACCGGACGCGCATCCTGAAAGAACGCCAGCTTGGTTGTCTCGTGATCAGCATTGGGAACCTGACCGTCGGTGGGACTGGAAAGACGCCGGTGGTAGAAAAATTTGCTCGTGCTTTGCAAAAGGGTGGCCGCCAAGTCGCCATCCTCAGCCGGGGATATAAGAGCGTTGACACCAGGAAAAAGAAGAGCTGGCTCCAAAAGCTTCTGCGCAAGGGTGGCGATACGCCGCCTCGGGTTGTATCGGATGGACGCCGCATTCTGCTGGATTCAGCCAGCGCTGGAGACGAGCCTTATATGCTCGCGTCCAATCTCAAAGGCGTTGCCGTCGTGGTCGACAAAGACCGGGTTAAAGGCGGCCTGCACGCCATAAAAGCGCTCCGCGCGGACACGCTACTGCTCGATGATGGGCTTCAATACTTACACCTCAAACATCGGCTGGATATCGTACTGATCGATCGCCAAGCGCCATTTGGAAACGAGTATCTTTTGCCAAGAGGCACGCTGCGTGAACCACCGAAGAATCTGCAGCGCGCTAACTATATCTTCATCACCAAGTGCAACGGGGAATCAAACGAGGAACTAATCTCGCGGATTAGAAAATACAATCGGACGGCCGAAATCATTGAATGCGCCCACAAGCCGCTGTATTTGCGGCACCTTTACAAGGATGAACGCCTTCCGCTGGATTATCTTCAAGACCTCTACATCGGATCGGTTTGTGGGATCGCCGCCCCAGAAAGCTTTGAAAACGGGCTCCGGCATTTGGGTGCGCGCATCGAACTCTCGCGTAAATTCGCTGACCACCACCGGTACACCGAAGCCGAGCTCCACAGCTTCTTTCAGCGCTGCGTGAAGCGTGACGTCAGCGCGGTGGTGACCACGGAAAAGGACGCGGTGCGATTCCCGGCTATCGGCCCACTACCGCTTCCGGTCTATTACTTGCGAGTTGAAATCGAGATCCTTCGAGGAGACGAAACCTGGGAACAATGCGTACAACGCATTTGCGCACCCCGCAGCCAGCAACGCCCGCGACAACTTGCCTATCTTTGAGCGCCCCCCTTTCACAATCCTAATTCTGCCAGTGACTTAAACAAAAATGCCCTGAACTTTGTCTAACGGGCACTTCATGCAATCGCGCCACACCAAGTTGAGGATAGGAATTGTCGGTGCTGGAAGTATCGTCAGGAAACGCCATCTCCCCGCACTGAATCAGATCGAAGACGTAAAGATTGTGGGTGTCTGCAATTCTAGCTACGAAAGCTCGGAAGAGTTTTGTTCCGAAGCGCTTCCGGAAGCGAAGCCCTATGCCAATTGGGCCGAATTGGTCGCTGAGGCGGACGTTGATATCATCTGGATCGGGACACCCCCTTACTTGCACGCCACGGTCGCGGTTTCTGCACTCGAGGCGGGAAAACATGTGTTCTGTCAGGCTAGGATGGCGATGAATTTGACAGAAGCCGAAGAGATGTGCGCCGCTTTGCAGCGTCATCCGCATCTGGTCACCATGCTTTGCCCGCCACCGCATGGCTTGCGAGGAAGCCGATTGATCCAAAAAATGATGGCCGATGAATACGTCGGGCGGCCTCACCACCTCCGATTACATAGTTTCACAGGAGATTATTTGGACCCAGACTCACCCCCGCACTGGCGCCAACGAGATGAATATTCAGGGCTGAATGTCCTCACTCTGGGAATTTACGCGGAGGTCCTTCAACGCTGGTTCGGCCGCATCTCCAGTGTCGTGGCGCACCGGAAAACCATCACTCCCTTGCGGCAGACTTATGAAGTTCGTATCCCGGACATGGTGACCGTCCTTTGCACATTTGCCAACGGCATGGAGGGGGTCCTGGAATTCAGCGGAATTGTCCCGTTCCCTGCTTCTGATCGATTCGAGCTCTACGGCAGCCGAGGACGGTTGGCATACGATTTCTCAAAAGACGTGATAACCGGTGCGCAATTGGGCGATTCAGGACCAGCAGTGATTCCGATCCCGCCGGAACTCGAACAAACCTGGCGCGTCGAAGCCGATTTCATTGCCGCCGTCCGGTCTCCCGGTGGGATCTTACCCCAACCCGGTTTCGGTGAAGGCTTGGAGTACATGAAGGTGGTCCAAGCTGTCGCGGATTCGATTGATCAGGGACGGGAGATCGAGATCGCGTAATTCGTAATCGTCCTCGTCCTCGAACGTTTGCGAACGCGGGACGGACGTACAGATACCCAGACCCTGGAGGGGAGCCGCTTTGGCCCGTTGCAGTGCCACCCGCAGGATTTTCACCCAGCGTTTGATGAGGTCGAGAAGGATGTTAAACAGGCGGCTCCCGCGAACTGCCCAGCGTGTGCATTCGCTTTTCGTCTTGCTAAGACGTATTTCGATTGCCAGCTCTTCGGAGATAGTCGACGGGCGTGGAGACATGGCACATCCGCAGTAGCTCCCGGGAGCCGCTTGCTCTCACATTTTCAGGTCTGGCTCGCGATACGACGAATATCGGCAGGTTTTTCGGCCACGCGCCAAAGCGGCTCCCCTCCAGGCGCTGGGTGGTTGCAACACCCTAGATCTGCCGAACCCTTCCGAGGACAGCCTACCCGAGGTAGCCTCCCGGAGTTTCAGACGGGGAAGGATGATTATGATTTGGTCGACATCGACCCTACTCTGGCGCAACGGCCGCCGGAACCATGATCGCGTCTCGCATCCCGTGCACGATCTTTTTGTCGGGCGGAACAATCGTCGCCAAGACGCCCCCCAGAACAACTTCCCGCGGAGAAACCACGAAGTAATAGGGACAAAGGCGAACCCTCCCTCGTAGAATCCGGATCTCCCCGGTTTGCACATCCAAATATTTCTGTTCGTGGAGGCCACCCCGATAGAACCGCTGCAAAATATATGGATTGGACGAAAAAGCGGCCAACGCCTTTTCGATTTGCTCCGCCCAAATGTGGTGCGGCAAATCGGGCGCGATAAAGACGCCTCGGCTGCCCCAAGCCCGCTCGGAGAATCCGCTAATTTTAAGAACTAGCTCCCGTTGCTTTTGGCTGAATTCCTTGAGCTCGTTCCAATCCTGAACCTCTAGACCGGGAATCACGGCGTTATGCGGCAAAGGGGTCGGATCCAAAATCCAGGTGTGGGGAAAGAATCGGCGCAGCAATCGCCAGTGGCGATCACTTAGTTCGCGCCTCCAGAACTGGGTCAGCGGCCTCGACCAGAACAAACCAAACGCCAATTTTTCTTCCAAGAACGGCTTGAGCGGTGGTGTGACTCGCAGGTTCCCTTTCAGGATCCCCTCAAACAGCCGGTCCTTGTATCGCAGCTTTCCAAGATCGAACAGTTCAAAGAAACGATAGACCGGCACATCTTGAGGAAATTCCCAATCCTCGGCACGTACTACTTCCCAGTTTGAGCTTCGCAGCGAGTGCAACCGCTCTGCCAAGAATTGCATTTCCGGCCGATAGGTCGCTGACTCGTCGGATACGGCGATGACTCCTTTTGGGAAGATGCGCCCAAACCCGTCGACCATCCCGTTCCGGGTGCCAATAACGTCGAATCCAAGGTCACTGTACGTCCGATTCAGCCAGTCAGTCAGACCGATACCGCCCGGGACTGAATCCAATTCGGTAATGGTCCAACCCTGCTCAGTGAGAATGATGTCCGGCCGAATCACCGCGGGTAGGACATCCGGATTGGCACGCGCCGCCCGAATAAGATCCGGCGGTTTCCCAGCTTCAAAGTATTCTTTGATCCAGCTGGGTTTCTTTCCCTTACAGCTTTGGAAATACAAATGATTCGTGGCTCGAACGAACTTAAACAGCCAGTGACCGAGGCGTTCTAGCTGGTCAACCACGTCCGCCGAAAGAAGAAAGGGCTCCGGAGAAACCAGCCATTCTTTACCGGCAAAGAGGCCGGTCGAGGGCATGCTTTGGAGAACCGCGCGGGCCCGCTCCAGCTCGATAGAATTCAATGTGCTCTCGGCACTCACGCGAGTTTTTTCAAGGCTCGACGTACAAGCTCATCCGTCTCCAATTGGTCACCGGCATCGTGCACCTCGCGTAGCGCTTTTTGGGCTTCAACCTGCTTAAAACCAAGCGAAATCAATGCAAGCACTGCGTCATTCATTTTTGCGGCGCCATCATGCCGGCCGGCAGCCGCCGCCTCCCAGGCGGCGGCGACGCCTACTTTATCCTTAAGTTCTAGAACGATTCGTTCCGCAGTCTTCTTCCCGAGGCCGCTAATCCTGGCCAACGCGGCGATATCGTGGTGCACAACCGCAGATTTGAATTGGGAAACACTGAGACCGCTAAGCACTGCCAAGGCCAGCTTTGGGCCCACGCCGGTGACGTGTTGAAGCAACAAGCGGAACAGGTCTCTCTCCGCAGAGCTCAGGAATCCGAACAAGAGATGCGCGTCCTCGCGTACTACCAAGTGAGTCAGCAACCGTACCCGCTGCCCCACCGGAGGCAGGTGTTCAAAGCTGGAGAGTGGAATTTGCGCTAAGTAACCGACCCCATGTACAGAGACAATAACCTGAGTCGGCCAAGCCTCGGCTAGCTCACCATCCAGAAAAGCAATCATGTTGAGCTATAGAAGTACGCGGTCGCTCCCAAACTTCAAATCCCGCCGAACGATAAGGGTTTGGATTGCGGCGTATTGGCCGCTTCGTCCTCGTCCTCGATTGGGTTCGTGGCGTGTGATGTGTGATACCCAGCGCCTGGAGGGGAGCCGCTTTATAACTCGGCAGCTATATCGGCTTGCAGCAAGCGGCTCCCGCGGACGTCTGCTGGCGTCGCAGCTCTATCAGCTGTTTTTGGGACGAGAGACAACGAGGAGAATCGCTCAGAATGACTTACCCACCGCACTCACACATCACGCGCCGCAAACCCATTCGAGAACGAGGACGACGACGAGTACGAGAACGAGAATGGGACCTCGCAGCACTCTCGCTGTCTTGCTTCTTCTCTCCGTCTGCCTCACCCACTTCTCCCTCGCAGAACCTGTCATCATTCTGGATCCCTATTTTTATCGAACGCCGGTATCCGAAGCCATCGACGGGTCCACCAAAACGATTTTGGGTTACTACGATGAAACGGACGGCAAAGTCACACCACTCCCGAACCCTCCCCGCCTAACGATTGCTGAGCTGCACACGTTAGCGGTCGCATACGCTCAATCGATTCTGAAACAGACGAGCCCAAAATTCATTCGTGACCGACACGGTGTCATTGTGGCCATTCGCATCGAAAGCCAGGATCCAGCCTTTTCCTCCGTCTTGCTAACGCCCGGCTTTACGGACCGCTTCGCGAACCTCTTAGGAAAGGATTGCCTGGTGTGCGTACCCAATCGCCAAACCATGTTTCTGTTCCCGCGGTTAGGCGGCAACATGGAGCAATTCGCCCTCCCCTTGCGGGGCATTTACCACAACAGCGTCTGGCCGGTCTCAACCGAGCTTTTCGAATGGCGCGGCGGCGTTCTTCATTCGATCAGAGATTTTGAAGCGGGTTAGCGACGCGCCAGCTAGGGGCGAGATTCCCCTCCGCAAGTCCTTGGAAGATCGAAGCTAAACGAGCGTAGTCGCTTAAAAAGCGGCGGAGCAGGACATGCTCGTCACCAATTAACAGTTAATAGAGCCAATATGGAAATTATTGACGCAGATCGCGGGCCCTGATATCAATCCCTTCTAAAATTACTGGAAACAAATCTGTTATTTGTAACCGGCTATTTTGTTAGTACCTCGCTGTCTATATAGATAGTTTTATGATATAATCCCCCGTCCCGACCGCACCGACCCGCTTTTTTCCATGAATGCCACGCCTGATGCCACACTGCATCTCGATCATTGGCGCATGGTGCGGAGTCGCGTTTGGCTAGTAATCTTGGTTTTTCTTCTAACTCTCGGCGGCGCCGCGATCTTCACCTATTTAAATCCGCAGAACTATATCGCGTCCGCGACGATCGACATCCAAGCAGGCAAGACTCAGCAACCAGCCGTCCAAAGCTCGACCGCTGAATTAGCGAAAAATCCAAACCTTGGGGAAAGCCAACTCCAAGCCGTTTTGAGCCACGATGTGGTGGATCAAATTATTCAGCGGTTGGAACTGGCGACGAAATGGTCCCAAAACGGCGCGAGTATTTCGCTGGAAAGCGCTTACGACAAATTGCGCCAAATGGTCTTTTTGGAGGCGCCGGCGCCGCACCTCATCCGAATCAGCGTCCAATCGGCGAGTCCACAAGAGGCAACCCTGCTCGCCAACACCATCGCTCAAGAATACATCAATCAGCAGACTTTACTGCAGCAGGCGACGGCCAAAACGGAAACAGACCAAGTACAGAAAGACATACGGCTGAAGGAGACTACTCTCAGTAACCTGTTCGCCGAAACGTCCCGCCTAAGAACTGCGGCAGGCTACGTAGATCCGAACCCGGATAGTAGCGACACGTCCTTGCAGCCAGAAGAATCAACAACTCCGACTAGCGAGGATAAGGTCAATGAAATCCAAGCAAACATTGCCAACCTCAAAAGCCGGCTAGATGCGCTGGATCACTTGAAGTCCGACAATTTGGCGCAGTCAGTGGGTCTGTTGAATTTGAATGACCCGGTGCTCGAGCAGAAGCTGCCGCTTTATCAAAATGCTTTGGTAGAAAAGGGTCGCTTGCTGAGCGCCGGCCTTGGTCACAACCATCCCGACGTGCGAACGATTCAGGGGCAAATTGATGCGATCGAAGAACAAATACATCAGGAGATCGCCAATATTAGAGAAGGGTTATCCGCTCAACTAGCCACCGTCCAGGAGAATTTAGTCACCATTGAGACGAACCTGAGCGCGAACCAAAACGGACAAAAGAGAAAAGAGGCCAACGCTCAATATCTTGAGACAAAACAACGCTACGATTTGGCACAGGCAGCGCTGGTAACCGCAAAAGCCAAGCTGCAGTCTGTAACGACCGAGACCGCGAACCAGCCTAAGCCCGCGGTGATGAGCAAACCGGCAGCAACCGCCTCGGGAACAGGAGGCATAAGCAATTCTCTCATTCTTTTGGTTGGCGGAGCGATGGGCCTGCTGCTTGGGGTCCTGTTAGCTTTCCTGGCCGGGACTTTAGATAGGAGCATTAAAACTCCTAAAGAGCTTGAGAAGCGCCTTGGCCTTCCTCTACTAGCAGTAATTCCGAAACCAAAGGCCGGGGCACCGGGGATTGCTTGGCATGATCCGAATGACGAGGCATATCAATTACTAAAGACGAACGTCCAGGCCGCGCGCCAGAAGGTCGCCGCTTCCGTCCTGGCGGTGGTAGGCAGCGGATACGGAACGGGTAGGTCAAGGTCAACAACGACAGCAAAATTGGCAGCGGCTTACGCGGCCAGTGAGCAACAAACTCTAGTTGTCGATGCAGATCTGCGCCGCCCCTCTCAACATAAGTTTTTCGGAATCGATAACCGCATTGGTCTCAGCGATTACTTGCGCGGGGAAAAACCTCTCGACCAAATCATTCGTGATAGCGGTACTCCGAACCTATTTATTGTTACCGCCGGCTCAGGCTCATCGCCAACCGGGGCGATGAAACTCTTTGGTTCACTAAAATGCGTTGAATTGGTCAACACCGCGAAGGAGTGGTTCGACGTCGTGATCTTTGATAGTCCGCCACTTCGGCGATCAGATGGTTCCCTGGTGGTTTGTGGGCTGGCGGAAGCCGCAGTTATCGTCGCCCAGCACCGCCGGTCTCCTCGTTCAATGGTAATCAAAACGACGGACGCTTTGCACAACCTTGGTACCAAAGTACTAGGCGTCGTATTGAACAGTGCCTACGTGAAACGCCGGAAGAAGAAATTGTTGCCCAATGTAGCCGTCCGGGAAAGGCCCAGGGACGAACTGGCAGCCGAGTTTCAAGCTGCTTCGAACCGACTCCGCGGAGATGACGTTTATTAGATGTTTATGCTCCGCTCTTCTGAGCACCTTGCTTTTATCGGCTTCGTTCCCCGCCTCGGCTGAAGAATTCGTTCTGCGTCCAAGTGATACTATCCAACTCAAAATTGGTGGAGTTCCGGCTAACGACGCCAAGGCTGTGACCGGTGAATATGTGGTCGACGGGCAAGGCTATATCAGCCTGCCCAATCTGGGACGAATCAAGATTGCCGGGCTGACGCTAAGCGCAGCTCAGACAGTGGTCGAAACCGGCTATCGATCTCACGACATCTATACTAGGCCGACAATCACGATCGCGATGGGAACGGTGCATCATTGGGTCAACGTCGGCGGGGCAGTGAAAACTCCACAAAAGATCGCTTACAAACCCGACTTAACCGTCTTAACCAGTATCGATTCTGCCGGCGGTTTTTCGTCCTTTGCCGATCAGGAAAGAGTACGGCTTTTGCGGGCAGATGAGGTAATGATCATCGACACCAAGAAGATCCGCGCCAATCCCTCGCTCGATATTCCCTTGGAACCCGGCGACCGCGTCGAGGTCCCCCAAGAGGAGCCTCCATTGGTCGGTGGGAGGAATTAAGCAGGAGCCAGGAGAGGCGTCACTTGCGCTCCATAACAATCGTCCTCGTACTCATCGTCGTTCTCGTCCTCGATTGGGTTCGCGCGGGTGATGTGTGATATCCAGCGTCTGGAGGGGAGCCGCTTTGTAACTCGGCAAGCTATATCGGCTTGCAGCAAGCGGCTCCCGCGAACGTCTGCTCGCGTCGCAGCTCTGTGACGAGAGACCGAAGGAGAGCAGCGCTTGGCGAAACTCACGATAGGCATTCATGCGCCGCAAACCCAAATCGAGGACGAGGACGACGACGAGTACGAGGACGATTCTCGCCAGCAACGCCGCTCCTGGCTCCCTCACACATCACTCACCAGATCCCGATTCTTGGCCAGATAGGAAAGGCCGGAGAAAAGAGTCAATATCACCGCGACCGAAAGCACAATGGTCCCGACCGCGGAAGCGATGGTTTCGGCAGTGGGAGAGAGGTGAACCCAGGAAGCCTCGTTAATACTTTTCAAAAGGAGGTAATAAACAACGGTCACCATCTGCCATACGGTTTTGTGTTTGCCGAGGCGCTCGGCGGGGAGTGTCCTGCCTCGGGAAACGCCGATCAAGCGAAGACCGGTTATAAGAAATTCTCGGCTCACGATGATGATGACTGTCCACGCAGGGAGATCCTGGGAAGCCACCAAGCAGATAAAAGCTGACACGATCATTATCTTGTCGACCAGCGGATCCATCAATTGACCGAAAACGGTCACCAGCTGATATCGGCGAGCAATATAGCCGTCCGCGTAGTCGGTAAAGCTGGCTGCGAGGAACAAAAGTAGCGCAATGCTCTTGCTCCAATGCCAGTCCACGCTTAGCAGCCAAACAAAAGGGAATACCAACCCCAGCCGCCAAAGAGTGAGCTGATTTGGCAAATTCATGCCGAGTGTGTCCTAACTGCAATCGGATGTTTCCAGATAGGCACTCGCGACTTTAGCAGCTCGACCAGACGCTGGCTACCTGCGAACGCGGCTCCGCGATGTCGCGCGCTGACCCGCACAAAGAGCGAGGCTTCACCGGCAGGAACAAAACCGATTCGATGATGGACAATCACCATTCCCAAAGAAAACTTTTGAGTCATCTCCTCGGAAATTCGTCCAAGTTCGGCCTCCGCCATCTCCACAAAAGCCTCGTATTCGAGACCTGAGATGGTTGCGTCGTTCTCGCTTTCCCGGACCACTCCAAAGAAATCGACTACTGCCCCGTGCTCGGTCGAAAAAGCGAAAGGTAACGGAAGCAAAGGCTCGCGGGTAACTTTGACCTCGCATCGATGCATGGCAGCATTTTACGCCGGTTCCGCGCAGATTTGCAAAGCATGGATCGCCGAGGGAGAGGAAGG